>NZ_ASRV01000204.1 GCF_000401215.1 Clostridium sartagoforme AAU1
AAGATAAAAAATAATGAATATCAGAAGTTATTATCTAAAATAAAGCTTAATGGAAATATGGATATAACTGAAAGAAGAAGACCTCAAGATGGAAAAACTCTAATTAATATTAAAAATAAAAGTTATGACTTAAGATTATCCACCATCCCCATAATTTATGGAGAAAAATTAGTAATAAGAATTTTATATGGAGAAGTATTTAATTATGATATAAATAGTTTAAATATGAATGAAAATCAATTAAGAAAATTGAAAAAAATAATGTCTTTAAAACATGGGTTAGTTATTATAAATGGGCCAACAGGAAGTGGAAAATCAAGTACATTATATTGTATTTTAAAAGAAATAAATAAAAAAGATATAAATATAACTACTTTAGAGGATCCAATAGAAGTAATGATTAAAGGAATAAATCAAGTTAGTTTAAATAGAAAAGCCAACATAACATTTGCTACTGGTCTTAGGAGTATTTTAAGACAAGACCCGGATGTCCTTATGATAGGAGAGATAAGGGATGAAGAAACAGCTAATATGGCTGTAACAGCATCTTTAACAGGACATAAAGTTTATTCAACAATTCACACTAAAACACCACAAGAAGTATATTTTAGATTAGAAGATATGGGAGTTAAATCTTATTTAATTAAAGATTCTTTAATAGGAATAATATCACAAAGATTGATAAGAGTACTTTGTGACAATTGTAAAAAGGAAGAAAAGCAAGTTCTTTTTAAGGGAAAGGAAATAGTACTCTATAAGAATATAGGATGCAGTAAGTGCAATTATACTGGATATAGAGGAAGAGCTGTTGTTAGCTCAGTAGTTAGTATTGATAGAGAAATAAAAAGGAAAATTACAAATATTTTCCAGGAAATAAAAGAATTAAGTAATGAAGAAATGATAGATAATCTAAATGAATTATTAATTGCTGCTAGAATATCATCTTCAGATTATAATAATTTTTTAATAGAAGAAGGATTTGATTATGAAGAAAATAAAATTATCTTGGAATAAAGCAGATTATAATAGTTTAGGATTATTATCAGGTAATATGTCCATATTGCACAAAGAAGGAATTTCACTTTTAATTATGATGGATTTACTATTAGAATTACCAATGAGAAAAACATATAAGGAAAGTATAAAGATAATAAAAACATCTATTATTGAAGGAAAATCTTTAAAAGATAGTTTTAATGAATTTAGTGATTTATATCCAGAATTTTTTGTTGGAATGATTTCTATGGGAGAAAAAAGTGGGAATCTAGCAACAGTTTTAAAAGGTGTAGAAGATCATTATAATAAAATGAATTTTATTAAAAGCACTATTAAAAATGTTTTGTCTTATCCAATATTAATATTTTTATCTATTATAATGCTATTAATATTTATTACATTTATAACTATACCAAACTTATATGATTTTTACATTAATTTAGGTATTGAAGTTCCGTTTATATGTAAGTTTTTATATAACTTTGTAAATTATATAAAAAAAGATTTTATTTCCTTTCAAATTTATTTTATTTCATGGGGTATTTTAATTCCATTTATAGTTTATAAAGCTTATATTAAAAGGCATTTAATAAATTTATTGAATAAAATATCAATTATAAAGGAATTTAACGAATTTATTTTTATATCTCTATTATCAATAATAGTTAAAAGTGGAGTTAATTTATCCAATGGTTTAATGTATTCTGCAACGAGTTTTAAAAACTCATCTTTAAAGGAGAGATTCTTACTTCTAAATTCAAGTATATTAAAGGGGAAAAGTATATCAGAAAGTTTAAAAGATCATGGAGATTATTGTAAATATACTACAGCCATTATAAAACTTGGAGAAGAAGGCGGTTCTATGGATGAAAGATTAAATTCACTATCTAACTATCTTGAGAAAAACTATTATCAGATATAAATAGATATATGTCTATTTTACAACCAGCATCAGTTTTTATAATGGGAATCTTTGTAGTAATATTTTTAGTTGTGTTTATAGTACCATTATTTGGTTCATTATTAGATGGAGGCTTTCAATGATGAAAAAGGCATATACCCTTATAGAGCTTATTGTGGTGCTTTCTATATTAGTTATATTTTCTACAGTAACAATTGGTGGAATAAAATATTTCAAAGATAAAAGTGAAGATTTAAATTTTGAAAACTATGTATATGAAGTAAAGTCATTATTAAGTTTTGCAAAAAGTTATTGCAGAAAGAATAAAGTAATAGGAAATATAATTATAAGCAGCGATAGAAAAAGTATTATATTTGATGTAACCGATAAAACATATAAATTAAATAAAAGAGTAGATTTGGATAATAGTACAGAGATAGGAAGTAATTTTAAACTAGGGAATAATAAAATTAATGATGAAGGGTTTATAAAAGAAGCGGGAACAATAACCTTATCTAATAAAAATAGTAAATTTGTAAAAATAACAATATCTGTAGGAAATGATATTATACGAGTAAGTGAAAATGATGATAATGAAGGGGATATGATAGAGTGAAAAAAGGAAGTACTTTAGTTGAAAGTATAGTTGCTCTCGCAATCTTATTAATAGCAACAACAATATCACTTAATATTGGAATTGTTGCAGCTAACTCCAAAAAAATAAGAGATAAAAAGAATGAAGCAAATAGGATTGCATATGCAATAGAAAATGAAATTAAATACAATACTACTTTTGAAAATTTAACTAAATCCTTTAAAGACAATAAATTATCTTATATATATTCAGATGATACATTAGAAAACTTAGTAAATACATCAGTATTAAATTTAGAGGTTGGAGATGGAATTGAAATAGAAAAGGTTAAAGAAATTCTGGCATCAGAAGATGAAAATAGACCTGTAATAGAATTGAAGGTCAAGATTAAAGATGATGATGGAGGAATTCTGTGTGAAAGAAAATTTCTTAAATCTTATTGGATGGAAAAATAAAAAAGAAGAAAGAGATGTTTTACTTTAATTGAAATAATATTAGCTATGTTTATTGAATTAATTTTGATTAGTCTTTCCTTTAAAATTGGATTAATTTCTTATAAAAGTTACAAAAGCTTAATTGAGTCTGCTAAAGCTCAAGATTCATTTGATGATGCTTTGCTTAATATAGATAGATTATTAAAAACACAAATGATTAAAAGTATTGAAATAGAAGAAAAAGGATTGAGTAATAACGGAAAGATAACAATAAAATACAAAGTTGACCATAATACAAATGAAATAAAAGAAAAAAGGATTTTTTTAGATAATACAAATCAAAAGATAGTTTTAGAGACATATAAAGAGGGAAAAAGAAAAGGTGTTAATGTAATTATGAGAGAAGTTTCAGATTTTGCTATCATAAAGAAAGAAAAACTATATTACTTGAAAATAAAAAACAATAAGGGGGAAGAAAGAGTACTATGTTTATAAAAACTAAGAAAAAAGCATATGCTTTTCTTGAGAGTTTAATAATATTTATGTTTGTTCTTGTAATGGCGAATTTATCTATAAAGGTGATATCTAAAAATTATTTAAAATCTCAAAATTTTTCAACTTATGAAGATTTAAAAAGTTTAGAAGCAGAAGAAGAAAAAGTTCTAGAAATAATTAATATTAAATGTCAAGATGAAAGCATAAATAAAGAATTACTTGTAGAGGCAGTGAAAAATGAAAAGAATATAAGGTATCCAGAATTAAAGAATATTGAATTTACTTATGAAAATAGTGGATATTTTATAAAAAGAAAGAAAAGCAACTCTACTATGTATATTGAACTTATAGAAAAAAAGGTTGAAGATAAAAATATATTTATGCCAGCATATTATAAAACAAAATATATAATTAATTAGGAGTTAAAATGATAAGTTCAATAGGAGTATATGAAAATAAATATTTATATAAAATAAAGAATATGATAAGTTTAATGTAAAACTATTAGTAGAAGAGTTAAGCAAAAAGAGAAGAATTATT
>NZ_ASRV01000205.1 GCF_000401215.1 Clostridium sartagoforme AAU1
AATTTTATACCGAAGGATTTTATTGAAAGATTAAATGATAATTCAGAAAAGAAAAATAATAAACTTATAACGTTATTGATAGTACTTAATATAATGTTTTTTCCGACAACCTTTAACAAAGTTATAATTAATAAGAAAGAAATCAATGAAGAAAAACTTAAAGTAGAAAAAGACTCAAATTTAGAAAAAGATATAAAAAGGGAAAACTTAAAGTATTGGGTAAATTCTATTAATTCAAACATAATAAATATGAAGATTCAAAATAGTAGTGGAATTATAAAGATAAAAGGAGAAGAAGAAGTATTCAAAATAGAAGCTGAAGAGGAGTTTAAGATTAAATCAATAATAAAAGAGGAAAATAACTCATTTATATTAGAGGTGAGCTTATGAAGAAAGTAAAAATAATATACTTATTAGTTATTTTTATAACAATTAGTCAACTTTTATTAGTAATTCTGAATAAAAAAGAAGAATCCAATAACGCTATTCAATGTATAACAGAAGTAAAAAATGCTAAATATATAAAGGACATAGAAAATGAGTTCAAAAATATAAATAATTTAACAATATTGAGTTATAATAAAATTAATGAAACAAATTGGGTAATTAAATGTGTTTTAAAGGGCAATAAGGATCTGATAATAAATGATTTAGAAAAAATAAATGGTTACTATGTTAATGAGTATAATTTAAGTTATGATAAAGAAAATATTTTATTAGAGTTGGAATTAATAAGTAAATAATGACAATATTTCTTTTTAGTTCGTATAAGTAATTGCATTTATTTGTGAATTTTGATAAAATATTTTTGTTATGTCATAAATATTGTTGAAGTTATGACGAATTAGATAACAAAAGGTTATGCTAAATATGGAATAAAGTTTTTGGAGGTATATTTAATGATATCAGCAGGAGATTTAAGAAAAGGTGCTACTTTCGAGTATGAAGGACAAGTTTATACAGTAATAGACTTCTTACATGTTAAACCAGGTAAAGGTGCAGCATTTGTAAGAACAAAATTAAGAAATGTTATTTCTGGGGGAGTTACTGATACGACATTTAACCCAACTGCTAAATTACAAGAAGCAGTAATTGAAAGAAAAGAAATGCAATATCTTTATTCAGATGGAGAATTATATTACTTCATGGATCAAGAAACTTTTGAACAAATACCACTAAACTATGAAAAAGTAGAGGATGCTATAAAGTTCATAAAGGAAAATATGTTTGCTATAATTAAGTTCTATAAAGGAGAAGCTTTCTCAGTAGAAGCTCCAAACTTTGTTGAATTATTAATAACTCAAGCAGATCCAGGAATAAAAGGTAATACAGCAACAAATGCATTAAAGCCTGCTACATTAGAGACAGGTGCAGTTGTTAATGTACCTATGTTTGTTAATGAAGGAGATGTAATAAGAGTAGACACTAGAACTGGTGAATACATGGAAAGAGTATAGTATAGTGATAAGGGGATGTCTGCGACATCCCCTTAATTTAGAATATAAATAAAAGAATAAAATTTTTTATAGATATTATCCAATTTTAGGGTATAATTTGAATAGATAGTATTTCTATTTAAAAGGAAGTGAAGATATGAGTAATATAAAAAATAAAATAGAAAAAATAAGAATGAACATTCATAGTATTAATGATGATAAATATAGTAATATCTTCAGCAATATTTTGTCTGTTTTAGATGATATGTCAAATGAAATTGATAATATGAGGGAGAGACAGGATTATTTAGAAGAAAGTGTTCAATATATGGATGAGGATATTACTGGGTTACAAGATGAGTTATTTGAGGAAGTTTCTATAGAAGATCTTATAGAAATGGAAGATGAATACATAGAAGTAAATTGTAAAAATTGTAATAAACCTATTTTTGTTGAAAAGGAATCTATAAATAATAATAAAGTAATACCATGTCCTTTTTGTAATAAAGAAGCAATGTAATTTAATAAATAACTTTAATACCTGCCAATTTTTTAATTGGCAGGTATTTTATTTTAGCTTAAATTTTTTTAGGTTAAATAAAAATATTTTACATATTTAATTATAAGTATGAATATTATTTGATAGAAAGAAATAAGTTTAAATATAACACTACAAAAGGAAGTGATAAAGTGAGGTATGAGGAAGAAATTTTAAAGGTACTACCTTTAAAAATAAGCAATGAAGTTAAAGAAATACTTTTAAAGGAACCTGTTCAAGAAATAAGAATAAAAGTTAATAAATCCATAATAATTAATACAGCACATAAAGAAATAATATTAAAATATGTTACTACAATTGAGGACATAAAGCAGATATTGGTAAAGGTATCTAATTATTCATTATATGCATATGAAGAAGAGATAAAACAAGGTTATATAACCATAAGGGGTGGACATAGAATTGGTATAGCAGGAGAATGTGTTTTAGTAAATGGAGAAGTTAGAACTATAAGAAATATCTCCTCTTTAAACATAAGAATATGTAGAGAAGTAATTGGATGTTCTAATGAAATTATGAAATACATAACTAAAGAAGATAGAGTGTTTAACACTTTAATAGTATCTCCTCCTAAATGTGGTAAAACAACAATTCTAAGAGACATAGCAAGAAATATTTCGTCAGGAATGCCACTTATAGATTTAAAGGGGAAAAAGGTATCTATCATAGATGAAAGAAGTGAAATAGCAGCTTGCTTTAATGGTGTGGCTCAATTGGATGTTGGGATAAGAAGTGATATTTTAGATAATTGTTTGAAAAAAGAAGGAATGATTATGGCCATTAGAAGCTTATCTCCAGATATACTTATTTGTGATGAAATTGGTACTGATGGAGACGTTGAAGCATTGCATATGGCTTTTAATTCAGGAGTAAATATTATAGTAACAATACATGGTTATAGTATAGAGGATGTTTATAAGAGAAAAGTATTTAAGGATTTATTAGAAAACTCTATTTTAGATAGAATAGTTGTATTAAGTAATAGAAAGGGTGCAGGAACAATAGAACAAATATATTCAATAGGAACGGAGGGGGAGTTTAAGTGCTTAAGATAACAGCAGTTATTATTATTTTTCTATCTTGTACTTATATAGGATTTTATTATGGTGAAAGCTTTAAAAAGAGAAGTAGGCAACTTAACTCAATACTGAAATCAGTATTATTTTTAAATAATGAAGTAATGTATACTAATACACCTCTGCCAGAGGCTTTAAAATATATTTCATTAAAGGTAGAATCACCTGTTAATTATGTTTTATCTAATGTTTCAGACAAACTTTTAAAAAGTGAAAGTACAAGCGTATATGAGGCTTTTGAAAAAGAATATAAGAAAAACAAATCAGAATTCTATTTGCAGGATGAAGATAAGAGGATAGTTAAAGATTTTTTAAGATCTCTTGGAGAATCTGGAGTATATGGACAAGATAAACTATTTAATTTGACAATAGAAAATATGAAATTAAATTGTAAATCTGCTGAAGAATTGGCAAAAAAGAATATAAAAATGTATAGAGTACTAGGAATATGTATAGGTGCGATGATATCAATTTTTTTAATTTAATAGGAGGGTAATAAATGCTAGATGTAAGTATTATATTTAAAATAGGGGCTATGGGGGTACTAATTATAGTTATTGATAAGGTTTTAAAGGCAAGCGGTAAGGATGATATTGCTGTAATAACCAATATTGCAGGAATAGTAATTATATTAATTACTGTAATAGGACTAATAAGTAATCTATTTAATACAATAAGAACCATGTTTATGCTATAGGTGTTATTATGGAGATTATTAAGATTGTTGCCTTTGCTTTTGCAGCATTATTTATATTTCTAGTTTTTAAAGATAGAAGAAGTGATATATCAATACTAATATCATTATCGGCAGGTGTAATAATTTTCTTATTCATCATTACACAACTTAATGATGTAATTTACTTTATAAAAGATATAGCTAATAAAGCTAATATTGATATGGTATATATAGGGGTTGTTTTAAAAATATTAGCCATAGCGTATTTAGCTACTTTTTGTAGTGAAATATGTAAAGATGCAGGTGCTTCTAGTATAGCAAGTAAGGTTGACTTTTCCGCAAAAATATTAATATTAACATTAGCAATACCAATACTTATGGCTGTACTTCAATCAATTTTACAAATATTGTAGGTGTTTTTATGATAAAAAGTATGTTTACAAATAGAGTTATATTAGTAATAAGTATAATTATCATAACTTTTATAATTCTTCCAGGTAAAAGTGTTTTAGCTAATGAAGATAATACAAACAACATAGAGATTAATACTGAAAAAAATATAGAGGAATTTAAATTAGAAAATGAAGAAATAGATGGTAAGTTAAATTCACTATATAACTATATAAATAATATGAAGTCTGATATTGAAATAATGAATGATTTGGATCCAGTTGAATATATAAAAGGCTATATTAAAAATGGAGAAGGAAATTTATCCTTTAAAACCATTAGTAATGCAGTTGTAAGCTTTCTATTTAAAGAAGTAAAAACAGTTTTAGCATTATCAGTAAGCATAATAGTAATTGCAATAATATGTGCACTACTTAAAAATTTACAAGCTGCTTTTTCAAGTGAAGGGATATCAAACATAGCATTTTTTGCATGCTATGCATTGTTAATAGTGATTTTATCAAAAAGCTTTATAGTTTCTATAAATATAGCTGTTGGTGTAATAAAAGATTTATCTGATTTTATGTCGGCTATTTTACCCGTATTGGTTATGATGATTGGTACAATAGGTGGATTTACACAAGCCGCAACTATGGATCCTATAGTTATTGGAGCTACACTTATTATTCCAAGAATTTATACAACTGTAATTATACCTTTAATACTTGTAACCTTTGTATTAGAGTTTGCAAATAATATTTCAACTGAAAATAAAATAAGTAATTTGTGTAAACTTACTAAGCAAATAACAATATGGTTTCAAGGAATAATATTAACGATATTTATAGGATTATTAACAGTAAGGGGAATAACTTCATCAACAATAGATGCAGTTACGCTAAAAACAGCAAAGTTTGCAATAGATAATTTTATTCCAATAGTTGGAAAAGCTTTTTCAGATGCAATAGCATCAGTTGCAGGATATTCATTAATAATAAAAAATGCTATAAGCTCTGTTGGGTTAATCATAATAATACTTATGATGTTGTATCCAATAATTAAAATAATCTTGATTTCATTTGTGTATAAAATAACTGCAGCCATAATAGAACCAATAAGTGATAAAAGAATTACAAATTCAATAGCAGCAGCTGGGGACTCATTAATACTAATACTATCATGCGTATTGTCTGTAAGTTTAATGTTCTTTGTACTACTTGCAATCATGGCATCGGCAGGGAAATTTGTTATAGGAGGGTAAAGAGAACAATGGAGGAATTAAAGGAATTTGTTATAACCCTAGTTACAATGCTTATATTGATGACTGCAGTAGAATTAATAGCGCCAGATAATAACATGAAAAAGTACTTAAAATTTGTTTTAGGGTTAATATTTATAGCAATTATGTTATCTCCTATAATTTCTGTCTTTACAAAGGGTGAAGAAAACATTTCAATACAGATACAAAAGTATATAGATCTAAGCAAAAATCAAAGTATTGAAGTTAATAAGGAATATAACAATAATAGCCAAAATACATTTAAGAAAAATTTAGAAGAAAATTGTAATAGAATTTTAAAAGAAAAATTTGATAATAATGAATTTTCAAGTGAAATAGATTGTGACGTTGATATGGATAACATTAAATACTCCATTAATACAGTTAAAGTTGGAGTTAAAAATAAAGATGTATCAAAAATACAAAAGATAATTATAAATACAAAAGAAGATAGCCAAAGCGTGTACTCCCAAGAAGATAAAGTAGAAAAAGAAGATGAAATAGTGAGTTACTTATCAGAAACACTAAATGTTTCAAAAGACAAGATAAAAGTTTATAAAGTAAATTGATAGGAGTGAGAAAATGGGGAAAGGTGATTGGAAAAAAGAGCTATCTACTATTATAAATGATAAAAAGTTTTTAAATGCAGTATGTATTGCATTAGTTTTAGCTTTTGTTTTATTAGCTATTAGTTTTTTAACTAATGCAAGAAAAAAAGAAGACAAACCAACAAATGGTACTAGTATTACAAAAAACTCATCAGATTTACAAGAACAAGTTGAAGAAACTATGAGTAATTTTGAAGCACAGGAAAAAAAGGAATTAAAAGATCTTTTAAGTAAAATTGAAAACGTAGGAGAAGTTGATGTTAAAATTCATTTTAAAAGTGGAGAAGTAAAGATTCCTGCAACAGAAGAAACAACCCAAGAGGCGACGACAGAAGAAACTGATAATCAAGGTGGAAAGAGAAAAAATACTAATCAAACTGATGGAACTAAAGTTGTTATGTCTGTAGATAATGGAAAGAATGAACCATATATTCTGCAAATAAATAAACCAGAGATAAGTGGAGTTATGGTAGTAGCAGAGGGTGCAAGTAGTGCAAAGGTTAAATACGATATACAAGTAGCTGTATCTGGATTATACGGTATTTCAATAGATAAGGTTAATGTATATCCTATGAAAAATTAGCATATAATTAAAATGAAAAATAGATGGGGGGAACCAAAAATGACAAGAAAACAATTTGGAATTATTTTCACGCTAATGGCTCTTATAGTATGTGTAGGAGTTATAGCAGCAAGACTAAACAAGACAGGACTAAATGATCCAACAGACTTTAGCCAAGTAATATCACAAGGAACAGAGGAAAATAAGGATAATGAAAAGAAAGATGATAAGGAAACATTAGGAACACAAGATTATTTTTATAGTTTAAGAAGCGAAAAAGAACAAAAGGATGCAGCAACACTTCAACAATTAACATCAATGAAAGACGATGAAAATGTATCACAAGAGCAAAAAGATATCGCTAATAACGAATATATAGAAAAAACTATGCTTATAGATCAAGAAGGAAGAATAGAAGTAAATGTTAAAAATCAAGGTTTTGAAGATGTACTATGCTCCATAGAAGGAAATAAGGTTAGAGTAGTTGTTAAAGCTGAAGAAATAACAGATGCTGACAGTTCAGCAATTCAAGAAATAGCAGAAAATGTTTCAGGAATAAGTGATGTTATAATAGAGTCAAAGAAATAATTCGTTGTAATATAATTATTGGTTTGATATAATGAACATAAGAAAAAAAGAGTTTTGTCATCAAAACCTTTAGGAGGTAAATATATGGAAAATAAAAATTATGATGATAATTTAGGAATAGTAAAAATTTCTGATGAAGTTGTTAGTGTAATAGCTGGAATTGCAGCAGAAGAAATTAAAGGCGTAGAAGACTTACAACAATTAGGTGGTAACAACATATCACAATTATTAAAAGGTAAGAAGAATATAGGAAAAAATGTTAAAGTAACATTAAATGAAAATAGTGCTGTAATAGACCTAAATTTAGCGGTAGAGTATGGAATAAAAATACCTGAAGTAGTAAATGCTGTTCAAGAAAATGTTAAAAGAACAGTAGAAACAATGACTGGATTAAACGTTGATTCAGTAAACATAAATGTTCAAAGCATTTATATACCAAAAACTGAAAAAGAAGAAAGTAAGGAAAATTAATTTCACCCTCTGATTTTTCAGAGGGTGTTTTCCTTGTGCTTTAAATAAATTTGTTGTAGTATATTTATGATTAGAAAGTTATAGAAAGTTAATAATAATAGTATGTAGATACTAAGGAGGATAAAATGAATAGAAAGAAATCTAGAGAAATAGCAATGGAATTGCTTTTTGGAATGACTTTAAGCAAGAATACATTAGAGGAAACCATTGAAACATTTATAGAAGATTATGAAATGAATTTAAAGACTATAGATTTAGAGTACATAAAAGAAATCTTGGCTAAGGTTGAAGAAAATATAAATGAAATAGACAAAAAAATTGAAGGCTCATTAATTAACTGGAAGTTAGATAGAATATCAAAGGTTAATATATCAATACTTCGATTAGCTATTGCAGAAATGATGTATTTAGAAGATGTTCCAGAAAAGGTTGCTATAAACGAAGCAATTGAGATAACAAAAAAATATTCAGATGAGAAAAGTGTTTCATTTATAAATGGAGTTTTAGATAGAGCTTTTAAAGAGTTATAAAAAATAATGGGGGAATTTTTTATGGGGAAAATTATAAATGGTAAAGAAATAGCAAAGGATATAAAAGAAGAAATAAAGGAATACATATTAAAAAGAAAAGAAAAAGGTTTTAGATCTCCTAAGATAGTATCTATTTTAGTAGGTAATGATGGAGGGTCTATATATTATATAAATAATCAAGAAAAGGTTGCGATTTCCTTAGGATGTAATTTTGAAAAATTGTTACTAAATGAAGAGATATCAGAAGAGGATTTGATTAAAGAAATAGAATTGCTAAATGATAATAAAGATGTGGACGGAATAATATTACAATTACCTCTTCCAAAATCATTTAATGAAAAGAAAATAATTAATATAATTTCCCCAAAAAAAGATATAGATTGTTTAACATATATTAATCAAGGAAAATTATACTGTGGTGAAAAAACATTTATACCTTGTACACCTAATTCTATTATAAATATTTTAGAAAGATCTAATATAGAGTTAGAAGGAAAAAATGTTGTAGTTATAGGAAGAAGTAATATTGTAGGAAAACCTGTATCACAATTATTATTAAATAAAAATTCTACTGTGACCATTTGCCACTCAAAAACAAGAAACTTAAAAGAAATTTGTAAATCAGCGGATATAATAGTTGTTGCAATAGGAAAACCTAAATTTTTAAATGAAGAATACGTAAATAGTAATTCAATAATAATAGATGTAGGAACTTCAGCTGTAAATGGTAAAATTACAGGAGATGCTGATTTTGATAAAATTTCTGATATAGTCAAAATGATAACGCCAGTTCCAGGTGGTGTTGGAGCTTTAACAACAACATTGCTTATTAAAAACACATGTGAGGCATTAGAAAATAATGAAAATTAAAACATTAACAGTTAGTGAACTTAATAGCTACATAAAAAAAACATTAGACAATGATTTTATATTAAATAATCTTTTAGTAAGAGGAGAGATATCTAACTTAAAGTATCATAGTAGTGGACATATATATTTTTCTTTAAAAGATTCAACAAGTAAAATTAATTGTGTAATGTTTAAGAGTAATAGTATAAGTTTAGATTTTAAATTGCAAGAGGGAATGGAAGTTATAGCTAATGCAAGATGTTCTATCTATTCAGAAACAGGTTCTTTGCAATTATATATAGAAAAATTACAAAAAGAGGGTATTGGTGAACTTCATATAAAGTTTGAAAAATTAAAAAAACAGCTGCAAAAAGAAGGCTACTTTGATGAAATTCATAAGAAAGCTATACCTAAAATGCCAAGAAGAATAGGTGTAGTTACATCAGAAACTGGAGCTGTAATAAGAGATATAATTAATGTTTCAAGAAGAAGAAGCAGCTTTGTTGATATTGTATTATATCCAGCTTTGGTTCAAGGAGAAAAGGCATATAAAACAATAATAGATGGAATAAAATTTTTTAATACAAATAAGAATGTTGATGTTATAATTATTGGTAGAGGTGGAGGATCAATAGAAGAATTATGGAATTTTAACGAAGAAGAATTAGCTAAGGAAATATTTAATTCTAAGATTCCAATAATATCTGCCGTTGGACATGAAGTTGATTTTACAATTTCAGACTTTGTAAGCGATTATAGAGCATCAACTCCATCTCAAGCTGCAGAAATTGCTGTACCATTAGAAAGTGATATAATAAAAGAAATAGAAAACTATAATAAAAGAATAAAGGAAATAGCCTTTAATAAATTTAATTATGAAAAAGAAAGATTATTTAATTATAAAAAAATATTACAATTAAATAATCCAGAGGTTACATTATCTAATTCTTATTTAGAAATAGATAATATACAAGATAAAATGAAAAAAATAATTAACAATAGAATAGAAAAAGAAAAACTAAAACTAAGATCTTTAAATGATATTTTAGAAGCGCATAATCCTATAAATGTTTTAAAAAAGGGATATACAATTATAGAGGATAATGATAAAAATATAATTTCATCTAAAAAAGCATTAAAAGACTTTGAAGAAATTAACATAATATTCAAAGATGGAAATGTTAAGGGGAAAATTATTTCTATTGAATAAGGAGTTGAGAATTTTTGGCGAAAAAAGAATCTTATGAAGATATGATAAAAAATCTTCAAGTTATTTTAAGTAATATGGAAAATAGCGAATTGCCACTTGAGGACTTAATGAAAGAATATGAAGCTGGAGTTAAACTTATTAATAAATTATATAAAACAATAAATTCTTTAGAAGGAAAGCTAATAACTATAAAAGAAAATATGGAAGTGGAGCTAAAGAATGAGTAATATTATAGATAATTATAGAGAAATTATAAATGATTATTTAACAGTATATTTTAAAGATAAAGGAAGTTATAATAAAATCATATATGATTCAGCAAGTTATAGCTTAAATATAGGAGGAAAAAGAATAAGACCTATATTATTTTTATTAACTTATAATCTATATAAAGATAATTACAAAGATACAATAGAAATGGCCTCAGCAATAGAAATGATTCACACATATTCACTTATTCATGATGACTTGCCATGTATGGATAATGATGATTTAAGAAGAGGAATGCCAACCAATCATAAAAAGTTTGGAGAAAATATTGCTGTACTTGCAGGTGATATGTTACTAAATGAGGCAATGAGTTTAATGATTAAATTTTCCATTGAACACGGAGAAAAAGCTTTAAAAGCAGCAAGGGAAATAGCAGAAGCAGCAGGTCCAGAGGGAATGATCGGTGGTCAAATAGTAGATGTTATAAATGAAGGAAAGTCCATATCTAAAAAAGAACTTCTTTATATGCATAACAAAAAAACTGGAGAATTAATAAGAGTATCTATTGTAGCAGCAGCTATTCTTGCAGGAGCTCCAACTAAAGATATAGAAATTTTAAATAAATTTGGAAATAAGCTTGGTTTAGCATTTCAAATAAAAGATGATATATTGGATATAATAGGAGATGTTTCAAAACTTGGCAAAAATATCAAAAGTGACGAGAATAATCATAAATCTAACTTTATAACATTATATGGACTAGAAGATTGTAAAAAAGAATGTGAAAATTTAACAAATGAATGTCTTGAATTGTTGAAGGGCCTTTCGGTAGAGTCTATTGATTTAGAAAATTTAACTTTAGATTTATTAAATAGGGAATTTTAACAGAAAGAAAGGTTTAATTATGGGAAGAATATTAGATAAAATTACTTCTCCAGAAAAGGTCAAAGAACTATCAAATGTTGAACTAGAAGTTTTAGCAGGAGAAATTAGAGAATTCTTAATAGATAGTGTTTCTAAGACTGGAGGACATTTGGCCTCTAATTTAGGAGTTGTAGAATTAACTATAAGTTTATTTAAAAGTTTTAATTTGGAAAAAGATAAGATAGTTTGGGATGTTGGACATCAAAGCTATATACACAAGATATTAACAGGAAGAAAAGATAAATTTAATGAATTAAGAAAATATAATGGTTTAAGTGGGTTCCCAAAAAGGTGCGAAAGTAAATATGACTGCTTTGATACAGGACATAGCAGCACCTCCATATCTGCTGCTTTAGGAATGGCAAGAGCAAGAGATATAAAAAAAGAAGATAGAGAAATAATTGCAGTTATAGGCGATGGAGCATTAACTGGTGGTATGGCTTTAGAAGCATTAAATGATGTAGGTTTTAATAAAACAAAGATGATTGTAATTTTAAATGATAATCAAATGTCTATTTCTCAAAATGTAGGTGGATTATCAACTCATTTAAATAATTTAAGAATGGCACCAAAATACAATAAATTGAAATCAAATATAAATGAAACTTTAAAATCTTCAAAAGCAGGCACAAAGGTCGCAAGTTATATATCTAGATTTAAAGACAGCATAAAGCAATTTGTAGTACCATCAATGCTTTTCGAAGATATGGGATTGAAATATATAGGTCCTATAAATGGACATGACATACAAACCATGACAGAAGTATTAGAGAAGGCAAAGAAAATTGATGAGCCTGTTATAATACATGTAGTCACAAGTAAAGGAAAAGGATATGATCTTGCAGAAAAAAATCCAAATAAATTTCATGGAGTAAGCCCATTTGATTTAGAAAGTGGAGAAGCTTATATTCCAAGTTCAAAAACTTATTCAAAAGCATTTGGAGATGCTATGATAGAACTGGCAAGAAGTAATGAAGATATCGTTGCTATTACAGCGGCAATGCCTGATGGAACAGGACTTAAAGACTACGCAAAAGAGTTTCCTAAAAGATTCTTCGATGTTGGAATTGCAGAAGCTCATGCAACAACTCTTGCAGCAGGATTAGCAAGTGCAAACTTAAGACCTGTATTTGCAGTATATTCTACATTTTTGCAAAGAGCATTTGATCAATTGATTCATGATGTATGTATTCAAAATATGCCTGTTGTATTTGCAATAGATAGAGCTGGGTTAGTTGGAGAAGATGGAGAAACACACCAAGGTATTTTTGATTTATCTTATTTATCACAAATACCTAACATGACAGTATTAGCACCAAAGCACTTAGATGAAATAAAAGTTATGTTAAAATGGGCACTTTCTCAAGATGGACCAGTTGCCTTAAGATTTCCAAGAGGAGCTGATTGCTGTAAAGAAATATTACCGTTAACTAAAATAGAATATGGTAAATGGGAAAAATTAATATCTGGGGAGAAGATAGCTATAATAGCAGTAGGAAAAATGCTTCAACACGCTTTATTAGCTAAAGATATATTGGAATCTAGGGGGATTAATCCAACTATAATAAATGCGACATTTGTAAAACCATTAGATACTAATATGATACAAGAACTTGTAAATGATGGATATAACATAGCTACAATTGAAGACAATATAACAAACGGTGGATTTGGCAGTTATGTGTTAATGAAATTAAATGAACTAGGATTTAAAAATAAATTCAAGTCATTAGGATTTAATGATAAATTTATACCACAAGGTGATGTAAACTTACTTTATAAAGAAAATAAATTAGATCCAGAAGGAATAGCAGAATCTATTATAGAACTTAACAAATAAAGGAGATAAAGATGTCTGGGAAAAAAGAAAGATTAGATATACTATTAGTTGAAAAGGGTATATTTACATCAAGAGAACGTGCAAAAACAAATATAATGGCAGGAAAGATTTTTGTTGATGGAAGAAGAGTTGATAAAGCAGGAGAAAAGGTCAATATTGATGCAGATATAATTTTTAAGGGACAAGAAATACCATATGTCAGCAGAGGTGGTTTAAAACTTGAAAAAGCTATAAAAGAGTTTGGGGTGAACTTAGAAAATAAAGTTTGTATGGATATTGGAGCATCTACAGGGGGATTTACTGATTGTATGCTTCAAAATAATGCAAAAAAAGTATTTTCTATTGATGTTGGTTATGGACAATTTGCTTGGAAGCTTAGAACCGATCCAAGAGTAGTCTGTATGGAAAGAACAAATATAAGATATGTTACCCCAGAAGAGTTGGGTGAAACAACAGATTTTGCTTCAATAGATGTATCTTTTATTTCATTAAAAAAAATAATGCCAGCTACTTTAAGTTTGTTAAATGATAATGGAGAAGTTGTGGCATTAATAAAGCCACAATTTGAAGCAGGAAAAGAAAAAGTAGGGAAAAAAGGCGTAGTAAGAGAAATAAGTGTTCATAAAGAAGTAGTAATAAATATAACTGAATTCTTAATTAGCCAAAACTTAAATATTTTAGCGGTAAGCTATTCCCCAATAAAGGGACCAGAAGGAAATATTGAATACTTAGTTTATTTTACTAAAGATGCAAAAAGAGAATCAAAGTTTACATTAGATGATATAGATAGAATAGTAAATGAATCTCATAATATATTGTAAAAATTATTATAGAATTAGTATATTTAAGGCTTCAAAATATTTTGAAGTCTTAAATGGATATGTTTGACTTGTAAAATAAAAATAAGGGGTGCTTTTGGATGAAGAGAGTTGCTATTGCAATAAACCCATCTAAAGATAAAGACAATAAAGTGGCTATAAAGGTTAGAGAAAAGCTTTATAAACATTTTAATAATATAGAGATAATTATGTTAAATAGTTATGATATAATAAATTATAAGTTTAAAGAACTGCTCGACCTTATAATAGTTTTGGGGGGAGATGGAACTATCTTAAGTGTTGCTAGAGGAATAAACGGCAAACTAGATGTACCAATCTTAGGAATTAATATTGGAAACTTAGGTTTTATATCAAGCATAGAAGTTTCTGAAATTGATAAAGCCTTTACAAAATTAAAAGAAGGGAGCTATATATCTCAAAAAAGAATGCTTTTAACTTGTGAATTACCACTAGAAAATATAAAAAGCGAATCCTTAGCATTAAATGATATAGTTGTAGCTAGAGGAACCTTGTCAAGAATGGTAAAATTTCAAATTTTTATAGATGGGAAAAAATATTATAGCTTCAAAGGTGATGGACTAATTATTTCAACTCCAACAGGCTCAACTGCTTATTCATTTTCAGCTGGAGGACCTTTTATTTATCCGGATGTTGATGTTATTGCACTAACTCCAATATGTCCTCATCCTAAGGGAATGCAAACTATAATCTTAAATAGTAGCAGTGAGGTTGAAGTTAGAGCAGAAAATGGGGATGAAGAGTTATATATAACATTTGATGGGCAAAAAGCAATAAAAACTACTAGTAAAACCATAATAAAGATAAGAAAAGCAAAAGAATATGCTAATATAGTTTTATTTGATGATTATGATTATTTTAAGGTACTACGGTCAAAAATTCTAAATAACTGGGAAGAATGTGAAGGTGATTAATTTGAAATTGAAAAGACATAATAAAATTTTAGAAATAATTAATGAGAAAGATATAGAAACTCAAGAAGAACTAGCAGAAGAACTTAAAATGGCAGGTTTTGATGTAACTCAGGCAACTGTATCAAGAGATATAAAAATATTAAAGCTAATTAAGATGCAAGGAGCTTCAGGCAACTATAGATACGTTGCATCATCAAAGGAATCAAAGGATATAAACGACAAATTATCTAGTATATTATCAAATGCAGCTATATCAGTAGAAAATGTAGATAAGTTTGTCGTAGTAAAAACTTTGACAGGATCAGCTATGGCAGTTGCAGAAGCAATAGATACATTATTTGATACAGAGGTTGCTGGAACCATTGCTGGAGATAATACAATTTTTATATTAGTTAGAAGTTTAGATAAAGCAGAAGAGTTAGTAGACAAAGTTAGAAAAATGATTTTATAAAATTAAAGGTGATTAATATGCTGTTACAATTAAATATAAAAAACTTTGCATTAATTCAAGAATTATGCGTAGAATTTGGAGAAGGTTTCAATATATTATCAGGAGAAACAGGTGCAGGTAAATCTATATTAATTGATACTATAGATTATGTATTAGGTGGAAAGTTTTCAAAGGATTTAATAAGATACGGAGAAGAAAAAACTTTTGTAGAAGCTGTTTTTTCAATTGAAAATGACGAGGTTATTGAAGTTTTAAAAGAATTAGATATTGAAGATGAAGGTATGATTATAATATCAAGAGAAACTACTTTATCGGGAAAAAGTATAATAAAGGTTAATGGAAAATCAGTAGTACTTTCTTATTTAAGAAGAATAAGAGAAGGACTATTAGATATTCATGGACAACATCAAAATCAAAACTTACTAAACAGAGCCTTTCACATATATTATTTAGATGATTTTATAGGAGAAGATTTAGATATTTATTTAAAAAAATTTGAGGACTTAAGAAAAGATCATAATTCAATTTTAGAGAAGATAAAAGAGCTAAATGGTAATGAAGATAGAGAAAAACTTGTTGATTATATAAGATTTCAAATTGAAGATATAGAAAAGGCTAAACTAAAAGTTGGAGAAGAAGAAAGTTTAAATGAAGAATTTAATCTACTTTCTAATGCAGAAAAGATATCTTTAGCCTTAAATAAAACCTACTCTCTTTTAGATAATCAAATGGAAGGTATTTCAGTTATAGAAGGTATATCAAAGGCTATAAATGAATTATCTATAGTTGAAAAACATTTTGAAAAGTTAAAAGATAAAAGAGAGAGAATGGAAGAAGCTTTATATACTCTAGAAGAAATATCTAGAGAAGTAAGAGATTTATCATCAGAAATACATTATGATGAATTTGAACTTGAGAAGATTAATTCTAGAATATATGAGATTAGTTTATATAAGAAAAAATATGGTGAGTCTGTAGAAGAAATTTTAAATTATTTAGACAAATTAAAATTACAATATGATGAAATGATTAATTCTGAAGAAATAATAAAAGAATTAAATTTAAAAAAAGAAATTATAGAAGAAGAAATGAGAGCAGTATCAGAAGAAATGCATAATATTAGAGTTACTAATGCAGTTAACCTTGAAGAAAAGGTTAGATATGAATTAGCTTATATTGGTATGGAAAAATCTCAAATTAAAATATCTATAGAAAAAAGTAAAAATTTTAATTTAAGAGGATTTGATGAAGTTTCCTTTTTAATTTCTACAAATCCAGGCGAACCATTAAAGCCATTAGAAAAGGTACTTTCAGGTGGAGAGCTTTCAAGAATTATGTTAGCACTTAAATGTGTTTTTGTTGATAAAGACAAAATCCCAACTCTTATATTTGATGAAATAGATACAGGTATAAGTGGAACTATAGCAAAGAGAGTTGGAGAAAAGATGTATCAGGTTTCTTGTAAGCACCAAGTTTTATGTATAACACATTTACCTCAAATAGCAGCTTTATCGGATTGTCATTATTTTGTTTCGAAAAAAGTTGAAAATGAAAAAACATTTACACAAATAAGAACACTAGATAAATACGATAAAATTAAAGAAATAGCAAAAATGACTAGTGGCGATGAAGTAAGTGATGTTACCTTAGAAAATGCATCAGAAATGGTTGCTTTTGCAGAATTAAAAAAACAAGAAATATTAAAAAGTTATTTATAAGTGACATACATAACTTATAAAAAAATGAACACACTAAAATCATGGTTATTTACCATGATTTTATTTTTTTATATTTTTAAAGTTATATACTAAAAATTTTTAACGTTTTTAACAAACTTAATACAGCATATAAGAATTAACATGAGGGAAAGTTAAATACAGAAGCAAAGGAGGAGGTAATATGAGAATGAAAAAATTTAAATATTTAGTTGTAATAATAACTCCAATGTTGATTCTGGGTTTAATTACTTTCTTTAGTTTAAGTAATATTCCGGAAAAAATATATATAAATGAGGCTATTCCAAGCTCAGATTTAATAGTATCAAATAATATTTTTATGAAAAATACTAAAATAAATAAGGATAAGCTTCAAATAAAATTATTAGGATTAATTCCTGTAAAATCAGTTTCAGTTTCAAAAATAAATGATTTAGAAGTATATCCAGGAGGAATAAATGTTGGTATAAAGTTATCTACTAAAGGTGTATTAGTAGTTGGGCATTCCGAAATACAATCAGTTGAAGGTAAAATAGAAAGTCCAGCAAAAACTTCAGGAATAGAACTTGGTGATGTTCTTATAAAAATTAATGGAGAAGAAATACAAAGTTCAAAAGATTTATCTAAAAAGGTAAAAGGCTTAAATAAATCCAAAATAAGCGTAGATTATCTTAGAAATGGGAATGTTGAAAGTAAAGAAATAGATTTAGAAAAAGAAAACAATGAGTATAAATTAGGACTTTGGGTGCGAGATTCAACAGCTGGAATAGGAACTCTTACTTTTTATGATAAAAACACTTCAATATTTGGTGCATTAGGTCATCCAATAACTGATGGAGACACAAATAAGCCATTTACAATAAGTGATGGAGATTTATTAAATTCATCAGTAATAAGTGTTAGAAAAGGAGAAAAGGGTTCTCCAGGCGAACTAAAAGGATTATTTGTAAATGAAAAAGAAAGTTTAGCTAAGATACAAAAAAACACTGAATCCGGTATATTTGGTGAAGCAAAAGTAGACTTGACTAATCCAGTATTTGATAAACCATTAAAGGTAGGTTTCAGAAATGAAATAGTAGAAGGACCTGCACAAATAATAACTACAATAGATGAAAATGGTCCTAAAATGTATGATATAGAAATAATAAAAATATTACCACAAGAAGAACCAGGACCAAAAAGTATGGTAATTAAAGTTACTGATGAAAAATTGCTAGAAACAACAGGTGGTATAGTTCAAGGAATGAGTGGAAGTCCAATAATTCAAAATGATAAATTAGTTGGAGCTGTTACTCATGTGTTAATTAATAAACCAGATGTAGGGTACGGAATATATATTGAGTGGATGTTAAAAGATGCCGGTGTAATAGAATAATAAGAGTTATTAATATTTTAGGTGTTATAATATAAATTAATGAGGATATATAAGTATTCTCATTAATTTGCTGTCATAAAAGTGAAGTTTATTAAAAGTTAAAATAAATTTTATAATAATATTTTGAAAAAATTGTAAAAAAACTATTAAAATTAAATTAATTGTGCTATAATTATATTAAATTTATTCTGTAAAGAATTGTTTTTTTATGTAATGTCTATATATAATATTTATAGATGAATTTAAAAGATAAATTAAAAAGGAACTTAGTATGGTACTCTTAATAAATGGAGTATTTTGGGAAGATGGGGGAGAAAAGTATGAATGATTCAAAAATTTCAGTTCTAATAGCTGATGATAACAAAGAATTTTGTAGTATCTTAAATGATTATTTATTAAATCAAAGAGATATAGTGGTTACTGCTGTTGCTAAGGATGGAAGGGAAGCCTTAGCCCTTATTGAGGAAAAGCAACCAGATTTAGTGGTATTAGATATAATAATGCCACATTTAGATGGTTTAGGAGTCTTGGAAAGACTTAATTCTATGAACTTAGAAAAAATGCCAAGAATAATAGTATTATCAGCAGTAGGTCAAGACAAAATTACTCAAAGAGCTATAACATTAGGTGCGGATTATTATGTTGTTAAGCCTTTTGATATGGATGTTTTTACTAAGAGAATAAGAGAAATGTTTAATGGGTCTTCTAATGAAGTGGTTAGAAAACCAACTACAGTAGTTGAAACAGAAGTTAGAAGTCAAAACAAAGGACCTATAGATTTAGAAACTGAAATTACTAATATAATTCATGAAATAGGTGTTCCGGCACATATAAAGGGATATATGTATTTAAGGGAAGCAATAACCATGGTTGTTAATGATATGGAATTATTATCAGCTGTAACTAAAGAATTATATCCATCAATAGCTAAAAAGTATAATACAACTGCCTCCAGAGTTGAGAGAGCAATAAGGCATGCTATAGAAGTAGCTTGGGGCAGAGGTCAAGTTGATGCAATAAACAAGCTATTTGGTTATACTATCCATAACGAAAAGGGTAAACCTACTAATTCTGAATTTATAGCTATTATAGCTGATAAATTAAGACTTAAGAATAAAGTATCTTAATATTGGTGTTTAAGCCATTATTTAAAAACCTTTATTTATTGACGTTTTGTCAGTAAATAAAGGTTTTCATTAATTTATTAAAAATTATAAATATAAAAGACAACAACCAATCATTAGAAAAAAATGATAAATTGTTGCCTTTTTTAGATTATGACTTAGAAATACATGCTTTAACATTTTTTATTACTTCATCAAGTTTATTCTTAAATTGATCTTCTGAATAAACACTTTGAGCAGTATATAAGCTTTCTGATATTACTTCTAAATCACCTATTGCGACATTAGGGAGAGCATCGGATAAATATTTGAATATTTCTTTTTTTGACAAGGGTACCTCCTAAATTGAAATATTTTGCGAAGCAAAATATTTCAGTTCACAGTGCACAATTCACGGTTCACAGTTTTTGAGATAAGGGAACAGGTAAAAGGGAACAGGAAACAGATTGTGATATAAATTGCAAAGCAAAATAGTGAATAGTGATGGAAAAAATCTTTATAGGATTTTGGAATAAAGAGTACTTAGTATAAAAACCTATCTACTGAAGCTTGCCCTAAAGTAGGTGTCTTTAATTTTTAATTAAAGTTTACACTTAGTACTTGATATCTGTTCTCTGTTACCTAAAAAGTGGAAACAACTGTAAACTGTGTCTTGTGAACTGTGCACTAGAAAATTGCTTCGCAATTTATTTATATTCTTTTAAATATAGAAAAGTACCTTTTAAAATTATAGATTATAAATTACCTGATATAAATATAGTAGAGATTCAGAGAATGTTATAGTGGAAAATATTTTTGATATTAAATTTTGGTAATGGTAAAATAAAGTAATAAGTTTATTTTATTATTTCTTGTCTTGAGTTTTAAGTAATTATCTACTTGGAAATAAAGAATAATTGAACTTATAGATATTTTATATTAAGGAGAAGGTTATGAATTTAAATGAAAAGATATTAAGCGAAAGATTAATTCACAAAGGAAATTTCATAGATTTTATAAATAAAGAGGTAGAATTGCCAAATGGAAGTAAAACCAATAGGGATATTATAAAGCATCCAGGAGCAGCAGCAATTATAGCTTTTTTAGATTGCGAAAATATAATTTTGGTAGAACAATTTAGATTGCCTTTAAATAAAGTAATTTTAGAAATTCCAGCAGGAAAGCTTAATAAAAATGAAGAGCCTATGGAATGTGCAAAGAGAGAACTTACAGAAGAAACTGGATATATTGCAAAGGATATAGAATATTTAGGTTCTATTGCAACAGCTCCAGGATTTTGTGATGAAATTATATATTTGTATAAAGCTTATAACTTAACTTTGGGAGAAAAGAATGAAGATGAAGATGAATTTACAAATGTAAAGATTTATAATATAAAAGATGTTAAGGATATGATAAAAAAAGGCGAGATTATAGATGGTAAGACTATAAGTATATTTACTTTCTTATAAAATTTAATATTATAGAAATAATAGTGCTTTACTTTTAATTTTTATGTGGACATATATAGTGTTGTATTGCTTTAAGTAGTTAATACAGCACCATATATGTCCATTTTTTATAAAAAAATATTTTACATATATTCAATTATGAATAATAGGGGAATTTACAACATATTATGTTCTATAGCAACTATGGAGGAGGAATAATATGAATTTAATAGAACGGATAAATTCAAACTTCAGAGAAAATAGAATATTTTATTTACTAGTACTAACATTTTTCTTTGTAGGTATATTACTGGGTTCATATACCATAAAATATATGGATGGAGTAGATGCAAAAGACCTAGCGGATTACTTTACAGGATTCATTAAAAGTATAAATGTTGAAGAATTAAAAACTAATGAACTGCTTATAGGCATAATAAAAAATAATTTAATAATAATTTTACTTATAATAGCACTTGGTTTTACTGTTTTTGGGGCACCCATAATATTGATTATTGATTTAATAAAAGGATTTACATTAGGATATACTTTTAGCTTTTTATTAACTACTTTCGAGGGAAAAGGAATTTGGATTGCTCTAGCATCAACAGTACCACAAAACATATTTTATATACCTTTTTTCATAGGAATAAGTATTATTTCTTTGGAATTATCTTCAATAAAATTAAAAGGGAAGTTCTTTAATGGAGTTGGAGGCAACAAGCTTAGTATAAATGGACTAGCAATGAAATTAGGTTTTTTTGTTTTATTATTCGCCATAGGGGTTTTAATCGAGTGCTATGTGAGCCCTGGGATAATAAAAATGGTAATTACTAAAGTTTATAAATTAACCTAATCCAATGAGAATAAAGAAGGAATAAGAGTGTTTTTGTCGAATTAATAATATATTAGGATAGGGGAGAATTATGAAAGAAATTGTGAATAATTATAAGGAAGCTTTATTGAAAAGTCATAAAAGTGAAAACACTGTTTATGCTTATGTAACTGACGTTAACTTATACGTTAAATATTTAAATAGTAAGAATATGAGTATTAATGAAACGGATAATGTATCGGTACTTGGTTATATACAACACTTACTTAGCCAAGGTAAATCTGAGAGGTCTATAAATAGAATAGTTATAAGTCTTAGAAGTTTTTATAATTATTTAAAGGATCAAAAAGTTGTAAATGAGATTCCTAAAATATATTACAAGAATACATCTACAACTAAAAAGTTACCTGAAATATTGACTATTGATGAGGTAGACAGAATAATTAAAATCGTCGATAAGGACTGTAATAAAGGAGTAAGAGACAATGCTTTATTAGAACTTATGTATGCTACAGGCATGAAGGTTTCTGAGATAATAGGATTAAAGGTATATGATATTAACTTAGAGTTAAACTTTGTGAAATGTCACGATAATAAAAATTATGAGAGACTTATTCCAATAGGAAGAAGTGCAATAGAAGCTTTAAAAGAATACTTAAAGATACGAGATCAAGTGGCATGTGCAGGAGTTGAAAACTTATTTGTTAATTTAAATGGAAACCAATTAACAAGGCAAGGCGTATGGAGAATAGTGAAAGAGTATTCTCATAGAGCTGGAATTAAAAAGGAAGTTAATCTAAATACTTTTAGACATTCCTTTGCAGTACATTTATTACAAAATGGAGCTAATGTAAGAGCAGTTCAAAAACTTTTAGGAAATCAAGTTTTAACTTATATGGACACATATTATGAAATAATTAATAACGATAAGATAAATATTGTATATAAAAACTCCCATCCTAGAGCATAATAATAGAGAATAGTTAATTCTAGGCTTTATATTTGAAAGGAGTAGGTAAAATGAAAAGAGTAATATTAGTAGTAATGGATAGTCTAGGAGTAGGTGAATTGCCAGATGCAGATCTTTATGGAGATGTTGGAAGTCATACTCTAGACAACACTTATAAAGCCTGTGGGGGATTAAAAATAGACAATCTTGAGAAATTAGGATTTGGAAATATAGAAGGGGTAAAATATTTAAATAAAGTTAATAGTTCAATTGGAGCTTATGGTAAGCTTATGGAAAAATCAAGAGGTAAAGATACAGTAACTGGACACTGGGAAATTGCAGGGGTAATATTAGAAACTCCACTTAACACTTACCCAAATGGTTTTTCAAAAGAAATAATTAACGAATTTTTAAATAAGGTTAATAAAAAGGATATTTTAGGAAACTGTGTTGCATCAGGTACAGAAATTATAGAGAGACTTGGTGATGAGCATGTTAAAACAGGATATCCAATAGTTTATACTTCAGCAGATAGTGTGTTTCAAATTGCAGCTCATGAGGATATAGTTCCTTTAGAAGAATTATATAATATGTGTAGCATTGCAAGAGAAATGCTTGTTGGAGAAAATATAGTTGGGCGAGTAATTGCAAGACCTTTTATTGGATCAAATGGGGAATATAAAAGAACATCTAATAGAAGAGATTATGCTTTAGATCCATTTTCAAAAACAATGCTTGAATATTTATATGAAGATGGAAAAGAAGTTGCAGCAGTAGGTAAAATAGAAGATATATATAATAAAAAGGGTGTTACAAAGGCAGTTCACACTAAAAATAATATGGATGGAGTGGATGCTACCTTAAGATATATGGATGAAGTTAAAGAAGGACTTATATTTACTAATTTAGTGGACTTTGACATGTTATATGGACATAGGAATGATCCTAAGGGATATGGAAAAGCTATAGAAGATTTTGATAATAGATTAGAAGAAATATATAGCAAGATGTCAGATGAAGACATATTAATATTAACTGCAGATCATGGATGTGATCCAACAACAGAAAGCACAGATCATTCAAGAGAATATATTCCTCTATTAGTTTATGGAAAAAATATAAACCCTTGCAATATTGGAACAAGAAACAGCTTTACAGATATAGGTAAAACAGTTTTGGATTATTTCAATATTAAAAATGATATAAATGGTGAAAGTTTTTTATCTAATATATTAAAATAGGAGGATTACATCCTTATGAGAATGTATGATATTATATTAAAAAAAAGAAAAGGCTTAGAATTATCTAAAGAAGAAATAGATTTTTTGTAAAGGGATTTACAAATGGAGAAGTGCCAGATTATCAGGCTTCAGCATTACTTATGTCAATATTTTTTAATAAGATGAATAAAAGAGAAACAGCTGACCTTACTATGGCCATGGTTAATTCAGGAGATAAAATTGACTTATCTTCAATAAATGGAGTAAAGGTAGATAAACATTCTACTGGTGGTGTTGGAGATAAGACTAGTATTTGTTTAACACCTTTAGTTGCATCTCTTGGAGTTCCAGTTGCTAAGATGTCTGGTAGAGGTTTGGGGCATACAGGTGGAACTATTGATAAATTAGAAGCTTTTGATGGATTTTCAGTTGAACTTTCTGAAGAAACATTTATAAATAACTCTAATACAATAGGAATAGCTTTAACTGGTCAAACAGGAAATATTGCTCCAGCAGATAAAAAAATATATGCCCTTAGGGATGTTACAGCAACAGTAGATAATATGTCATTAATAGCATCAAGCATAATGAGTAAAAAAATCGCATCAGGAGCAGATGCTATAGTTTTAGATGTAAAAGTTGGAGATGGAGCATTTATGAAAACCCCAGAAGATGCAAAGGCTTTAGCTAGAGAAATGGTAGACATAGGAACTTCAGTAGGAAGAAAAACAATAGGTGTAATTTCTGATATGGATCAACCTTTAGGATATTCAATAGGAAATTCGCTTGAAGTTATAGAAGCTATAGAATTATTAAAGGGAAATGGCCCTAAAGATTTAGTAGAGTTAACACTAGCTTTAGGTAGTTATATGCTTGTTTGTGGAAATAAAGCAAGTAATTTTGAAGAAGGAAAAGCATTATTGCTAGAAAATATAAATAATGGTAAGGGATTAGAAAAGCTTAAAGAATTTGTTAAGGCTCAAGGTGGAGATGCAAGTTTTGTAGATGATACTAGTAAATTTCCTAAAGCAAAATATATAGTCCCTGTAAAAGCTAATGAAAGTGGTATAATTTCAAAAATAAATGCCGAAGCTTTTGGATTAATTGCAATGGAACTTGGAGCAGGAAGAGAGACAAAAGAAAGCACAATAGATTTATCTGTAGGTATAGTTTTAAACAAAAAAAGAAGTGAAGAAGTAAATGAGGGGGATATACTAGCTTATATTCATAGTAATGATGAATATAAAGCAGAAAAGGCAAAGAAAGATATATTAAATAATATTATTATATCTAAATCTTTAGATAAAGACATTCCTCTAATATATGATGTAGTACAATAAATAAAAACATAAATATGATAAGAAGAAATTAGTTCTTTTTATCATATTTTTATTTTTATTGGTAATAATAAGCTTGAAGGGAGGCAATATAATGTACAAAAAAACTATAAATAAAATTGTTGCAATTGTTTTAAGCTTATTATCTATAGCTGCAATTCCGGTTAAAGCAGATGTAGAACCATATGATACTTCAACAGAAACTTATGAAGAATGGACTATGGAGGTTTTTAGTGATGAAGGAATAACAGTAGATGCAAGATCTGCATTACTAATAGAACCAACAAGCGGAAAAATCCTTTATGAAAAAAATATCGATGAAAAATTTGCACCAGCTTCTGTTACCAAAATAATGACTATGCTTTTAACCATGGAAGCTGTAGATAGCAACAAGATATCATTACAAGATAAAGTAACATGTAGTGAAAATGCAAAGAAAATGGGTGGAAGCACAATGCTTCTAGATACAGGTGAAGTAAGAACTGTCGAAGAACTTTTAAAAGGAGTTGCAATTGCATCTGGAAATGATGCAGCAGTAGCCTTAGCTGAATATTTAGGAGGCACAGAAGAAGCTTTCGTAGGAATGATGAATAAAAGAGCTCAAGAGTTAGGAATGACTAACACAACTTTTAAAAATAGTAATGGATTGCCTATAGAAGGTCATTTATCAACTGCAAGAGATATTTCAATTATGTCAATGGAGCTTTTAAAACATCCAACAATTTTAAAATATTCAGGAATATATATGGAAACAATATCTGAAGGCAGAAAATCTCCAATAGAATTAGTTAACCATAACAAGCTTGTAAGATTCTTTGAAGGTTGTGATGGACTAAAAACAGGTTATACTGAAGAAGCCAAATATTGTATTTCAGCTACTGCAAATAGAAATGGTGTAAGAATGTTATCTGTTATTATGGGAGCACCAACATATAAAGTAAGAAATAGAGATGCGGGAATGTTATTAAATTATGGATTCTCCAAATTTGAAGGCAAGAAGATTTTTGCTAAAGATGAAGACGTAGAAAATATTTATTTAAGTAAGCAAACAGATAAATTCTTAATAGCAAAAGCAAAAGATGACTTAGTTGCAATTGTGCCAAAGGGAACAAATGCTGAATTAGAAAAGAAAATAGTAATAGATGAGGTTAAAAAAGAATATAAACAAGGTGAAATCGTAGGTAAGTGTGAAATTTATTTAGGAGAAGAAAAAATTGGCGAAATAGAGTTATATTCTGATAGAGATATTAAACTAGGTGGATTATTCGAAAACTTCAAGTTTAATATGAAGAATATGTTTAAAAAAGGAATATAGTAAAAAATAGTTATACCTTCAAATACATATAAAATATTGGATATTAAGTATAGATGATACTTATATCCAATATTTTATTTTTTATGCTTAATTATTGTAAGGGTTATGTTTAGTATATTATAATTTATCACATAAGAAATAAAACTTGAAATAAATATTAAGTTATAGTTTATAAGGAGAATTATCATGGAATTATGGGATATATACGATAAAAATAGGCTTCTAACAGGTAGAACTATAGAAAGAGGGAATAAATTAAAAAAAGGTGATTTTCATCTTGTGGTTCATGTTTGTATTTTTAATTCAAAAAATGAAATGCTTATTCAACAACGTCAACCATGGAAAGAAGGCTGGCCTAATATGTGGGATATAACTGTAGGCGGAAGTGCTTTAGCTGGAGAAGATAGCATAGAAGCTGCTGAAAGGGAAACACTTGAAGAAATAGGATATAAAATTAATTTATCAAATGAGAGACCATTTTTCACAATAAATTTTGAGGTTGGTTTTGATGATTATTATCTTGTTGAAAAGGAAATAGATATTGAAAGTTTAACCTTACAATATGAAGAAGTTAAGGCAGTTAAATGGGCAAGTAGAGAAGAAGTTTTACAATTAATTGAAGAAGGAAAATTTATTAATTATTGGTTTAGCAATAATCTTTTTGATATGAGAAAACAAAGAGGCTCTTTTAATAAAATATAACTTTCCATTTTACTTGATATCAGTACTTTAAAAAAGGTTGTCCTTTACTATTAAAATTGATATTATATACTGGAAGGAATATAGAGTTATTAAAGGAAGCTGATGTTTATGGAAATGCCAAAAGTAAAAGTAGCAAATTTCGAAGGGCCTTTTGATTTATTGTTACATTTAATAAAAAAAAATGAAATGGATATATATAATGTAGAAATATATAAAATTACAACTCAGTACTTAAAATATTTAGATGAAATGAAGATTATGGATTTAGATATAACTTCTGAATTTATAGTTGTTGCAGCTACACTTATAGAAATAAAATCTAAAAAGCTTTTACCTAATACAAAAGTGGTAGAAGAAAACGAAGAAGATATTGAAAAAAACCTTATGGAAAAGCTTATAGAATATAAAAAAATTAAAGGAGCAGCTTTATTTTTTAGAGAAAAGTACATAAATTCTGGAGATATATATACAAAAAAGCCAGAAATAATTGAAGAAACTAAACAAAATAAAAAAGATGAAGATATTCTTAAAAACATTACATTAATAGATTTGTATAATATCTACAATAAATTAATAGATAATTTTTTTAAGAAGCAAAATAAAGAAAATATAATACAAAGAAAATATATATAGATAAATATAAAGTTGAAGATAAGATGGAAGAGTTATTAAGTAACATTGAAATAAAAAAGATTATTAAATTTAGGGATATAATAAATGAAAGTGAATGTAAATTAGAGGTAGTAGTAACATTTTTAGCTTTATTAGAACTAATAAAACTTAGGATGATAAAAGTATATCAAGATCAAAACTTTAATGATATCCTAATGGAGAGGAGAAAAATAAATGAGTAAATTTGAAATTGCTCAATATGAGTTTGAAGAGATTTCATCAAAACCAAAGATTAAATCTGCAATTGAAGCATTGCTTTTTGTAAGTGGAGATCCTTTAACTGTAAAAGATTTAAGTAATTCTCTAGAAGTCTCACCAAAGTTTGTTGCTAATTTATTGAATGAAATGGTTTTAGAATATGAAGATGAAAAAAGAGGAATTAAATTAATATCTATAAATGGAGAATATCAATTAGTAACTAAAGCTGAAAATAGTGATTATATTCAAAAGTTACTAAGAAAGAATAAAAGACAATCATTATCACAAGCTTCTTTAGAAAGCTTAGCTATTATTGCATATAAACAGCCTATCACTAGAGTAGATATAGATGAAATAAGAGGAGTAAAATCTGAAAGTGCTCTTCAAAGATTATTAGAAAAAGATTTAATAAAAGAAGTTGGAAGATTAGAAGTTCCAGGAAGACCTATATTATTTGGAACTACTGAAGAATTTTTAAGACAATTTGGATTAAAAGAATTAAAGGAATTACCTTCATTAGATTTATATTCAGATGGTGAAGAAGCTGCTATAGACGCTATTAATGATGTAATTAAAGATTTATAAGATACAGGACTGTCGCATAGACAGCCCAATTAAGAATTAATAATTAAAAATGGATAATTATTGATGTAATTTATTCCAAATTACTAAAAATAATTTAGTTTTGAAAACTCCTAAAGGAGTTTTTTTATTAATTTTTCATCCTTAATTTTTAATTTTCGACAGAGCTCCATATCTTATAAATTTCTAAAACAAGCTATTTGAAGAAGAATCAGTATCATCACATAAATCAGGATTACATGTTTTATCTTCAACATTAACTTTAGAATCTTTATTTTTCTTCTTATCGCTGTTAAAAGCACCTTTTATCATATCAAGAATTTGAGGTACAGAGTCAACAATTCTATCATATGTATTATCTTGATCAACAGGAAGAATCCTTACAGCATCATCTCTAAGAACTAAAAATGCTACAGGCTTAACTGTAACACCAGCACCAGAGCCACCACCAAAAGGATAATTTGCAGTATTTTCAGGTGATATTTTACATTGATTCCCAAATTCACTTCCTCCAGATGCAAATCCAAAGGTTACTTTTGATATAGGTATAATATAGCTACCATCTCGTGTTTCCACTGCATCACCAATAACTGTATTTACATCTATCATATCTCTCAGATTTTCCATGGTACTTCTCATTAAATTTTCAACAGGATGTTCATTTGACATATTATCTCCCTATTCGGGAGCCACCTCCTTAATTTCAAAAGATTTAGATATTAAATATAAGATATATATAATATTAGCAATATTAAAGTAAAATATACTAGTTATTCCAAAAGATATAATATTGGTGTTGAATTTAGGAGTAATACCAAGTTTTATATCTTTAACTATAAAAACCTTATCTAAAATTAATCTTAATAAGGTAGGAATATTATTCATTAATCCATAAAGTATTGCACAATAAGCTGCATCTTCAATTCCAAAATTTAAATGCCCTTTTATTTTTAATAAGGGCTTAAATTTATTACAAGAAATATTATTGTATAGCTTTTTTATAGAAATTTTCTTTACTATTTTTTTTTCTTAATATGCCAGGAGTTAGAAGAGTTTTTATCTTTATATTTCTTTGTAGTTTCTTTTTTGAAATCTAATTTATTTCTGTAAACAAGCTTTTTAAGTAATTTATTTTCAATACCTTTATTTGAAGAAAATATATTTGAATTAAATAATTTTAAATTAAATACATTATTGTTAAAACTTATTTCAATCTTTAGAGGAATAGGAAAAACAAAAAGTAAAATTAAAAATATAAAAAATAATATTAAAGGCATATCTTCACTCTTTTCTACAGTATTCTAATAATTTCCATAAGTAAAAATAAAAAAATAACAAAAATATGTTTAAAAAATAACTTTTAGAACAAACTACTCATAGATGGTTAGTATAGAAGGTGATAACATGAAAATTATAAAAAAGTTATTTTTACTATTTTATTAGTATTATTGACAACAGTATGTAATGTTTATACAGCAGAAGCATTTATTGAAGATGATATAGATATGGATGATGAAACAGTAGAAATGCTTGATGAGGATTTTATTGATATAGATGGAAATAAAGTTGATAAAAAGTTACCATTAAGAGTATCTGCAAGAAATGCCATAGCTATAGATGGGAAAAGTATGGAAGTTTTATGGGGACAAAAAGGTTATGAAATAGTTCCAATGGCAAGCACTACTAAGATATTGACATCCCTTATAGCAATAAATTATGGAGATTTAGATAGAAAAGTAACCATCAGTAAAAATGCTTCATCTATTAGGGGTTCAACAGTAGGCTATAAAGCTGGAGAAGAAGTAACAATGCGAGAGCTATTATTTGGGCTTATGTTTAGATCTGGAAATGATGCTGCAATAGCAATAGCAGAAGATATAGGGGGCTCTATAGATAATTTTTCTAATATAATGAATGATTTTGCAAGAAGTTTAGGAATAATAGATTCTCATTTTGAATCACCACATGGTTTAGATAGTGCAAAACATTATTCTTCAGCATATGATTTAGCAATTTTAACAGCTAAAGGCATGGAATCTGATATATTTAGAGAAATAGTAGGGGAAAAGGTTATATATAAAGATAAATATAATTTTACAAGAGATTATCAAAACATAAATAAAATATTATATAGAATACCAGGTGCTAATGGGGTAAAAACTGGTTATACAGGAGGGGCAGGCAAATGCTTAGTTTCATCTGTAAATTATAATGATAGAAATATTATAATAGTAGTACTAAATTGTCCAGATAGATGGAATGTAACTGAAAAAATATTTAATTATGTAACTAGCTGCAACACTTTTATGGATATATCCAATAAAGAAATTTTAGAAAAAGAAAATTTAGCAGGACTTGGAAAAATCATTGAAGAAGAAGATATAACTTATGGCTATAAAGAAAAAGACATAGTAGAAGTGGAAGTTTTTAATAGATATTCTGATGTAGAAAGTGGAGATATTCTTGGAAAAATATCTATTAAAGAAGAAGAGTATGAGAAAGATAAATTTCCATTAATAAGTAATATAAATATGAGTAAAGAAGAGTTTGAAAATATAATATTTAGTAAGGAGTAGAAGAATTTTTTTCTACTCCTTTAGTGCTTTTAAAAATATAAGATTTCTAGATACTTTAAAAATGATAAAAATACATATCTTTAAGGGAGATTTTACACTATATCAAAATATAGTGTAACAAAATGAATAATAGAAAATAATCTATTATTATGTAAGAAATCTAATGGGGAGATTAAAAATATGAAAGAAACTGTAGATTGTATAGATTCAGGGACAGAGTTTTGCCCGTGCCATCTTGCTGAGTCCAACGAATGTATCCTTTGTTCTCAATTACAGGGTAGTTGTTTTTGTGATTGTCTAAATTGGAATGGAGTGTGCATATATCATGAATTTATTAATAATGGATCTAAGGCAAAGGAAGGAAGAAAGACATATAATTGTTTAGTTGAAAAGAAAGTTTTATATCAATCAGATGTTTTATTAATTAAATTTAAAGTTCCACATAAGCTTGCAATAGATCTAGTTAAACCAGGAAGCTTTATTTTTATAAGAACCAATGAAAATATTTATTTTGATGTACCTATCTCTATTTTAGAGTCTAATATAGAAACAAATATAGTAACTATAATGATAGAAATAAGAGGAATTAAAACAAAGAAATTATTAGATATAAAAGAAGGTGGAGAAATAACAATTAGAGGGCCATATTGGAATGGAGTATTTGGCTTAAAAAATCTAGATAAGCAAATTAATAAAAATGTGCTAGTTATAGCAAGAGGAATAGGAATGGCTCCTATGATGCCAGTAATAAGAAAGTTATCATTAAATAATAATAATGTAAATTTAATATTAGATAAAGCTCCTTATAGTGATAATTATGTTAAAGAATTTTTAGCAGAATATGATTTAAATATTATAGAAGAATCAGTATTAGATAAGGGAGAGTTAACTGATGAAGTTAAGGTAATTATAAAATCTTATATAAAAGAAAAAAATGTAGGATATATTCATATAGCAGGAGCAGATATATTAACAGTTAAGATGATAGAGTATTTAAATAGTATAGGTGGGGAAGATATTAAGCTATCTTGCTGCAATAATATAAAAATGTGCTGTGGGGAAGGGGTATGTGCGCACTGTACTAGATTGCGAAATATTAGCATACTTTTCCAACAGTGCGTCTATTTTTTTTTAGATAGCTTGTAGACTATGTTTAGGTCTCCTGTATCTTCATCCCATACAACTTTTTCTAGCACAGAAGCTAGGAGTTTTCTTTTTTCATCTATTGTGGATCCATTGAATAGATATTTGAAGTTATCTAGTTTTTGAAGAATACTTTCTAATTCATAGTGTTCTATTGAGTCATTAACTTCTTCTTCTAATTCAGTATTCAATTCCTTCTTTAATTTAGAAACTTCTTCTTTGTACTCTTGTATTTGTGATAATATTAATCTTGATATTTCTATATCGTCAGTTAAGGAAAGTTTTTGAAGTAGTCGTTTTATTTTAAGCTCAACTGCTTTGAAGGTTTTTTTCCATGTCTTTTCTATTATCTGATATATGTTTTTTATGTTTACTTGCAATCTCAATTAGTTGATGAAGCAATTCATTTTTGTTATAGGCACATAGTGCATCTATTACTAATTCTTCAGTTAAAGAACCATTTAAATTTTTAACTGTACAATTTACCCCAAAGGATTTTGATTTGTTGGAACAAACGTAGTAGAAAGGTCTTTCTTTTTTGTTTTAGCACCAGTATATTTAACTATCATATTAGCACCACATTTACCGCATTTTAAGAGTCTTGTTAATATTGCAGTATTTGATATGCTAGGATTAGATCTAGGACTTAAATTTGATGTTAGGATTTCTTGGACCTTTAACCAATCAGAGCCTTCAATAATGCCTTTATGGATTGATACAGCTGCTATTTTCTCATTAGTCTCCTGGGAGTACCTCATTATTCCATTACCATTAGCAACACCAAATACAGAATAGCCAATAGACTTTAAATAATCTAGTACTTCAGGTGTGGATTTTACATAAGCAGGATTTTGAAGAATAGAACTAACACCTGATTTTTCAAGTTCACCACCTAATTTTCCGCTTATATTATTTTTAATACAAAATCTTGATACCTCATTTAATGTTTTGCATTCAAGATATTTATTAAATATCAAATTTACTTTTTTAAGTTCCTCTTCATTTTCTACAAATCTACTTAAACTCTTTTCCTTAAGATTTTCATCAATATAAGTTTCGCGTACTGCATCAAAACCAAGTGGGGGAGTACCTCCAAGCCATCTGCCTGTTTTAGAAAGCTCAATCATATTATCACGAACTCTTTCAGCTATGGTTTCTCTTTCAAGCTGTGCAAATACTGAAGCTATATGAATCATTGCTCTTCCCATTGGGGTACTTGTATCAAACTGTTCCTTTATAGAAATAAAATCTACATTATATTTTTGTAATAACTCTAAAGTAGTAGAGAAGTCAGCTACATTACGAGATATTCTATCAAGCCTATAGCAAACTAGTGAATTGATTTTCTTGGCTTTGACATCAGCTAATAATTTTTGGAACTGTGGTCTTTGAGTATTTTTACCTGAAAAGCCTTCATCTTCATAAATTATAAAATTAACATCAGCATTAGCAGTCATACGTAAATAGTAGTCTTTGCATAAATCAATTTGATTTTCTATACTATCTCCAGTAGATGTATATACTGATTTTCTAGAATAGATTGCTATATTCAATAAATTCACCTCCAAATTCATTTAGGCAACAAAAGTTGCCTATAATATATCTATGCTACATAAGTAATTAAATTATTCAATTTAATAAACTAGCTAAAAATTTCTTTTGGAAACTTAAGCTTTAATATATATTCAGGAACATTATATATAGCAGCTACTTGATTTAATGTATAATCACTATACTGAGTATAGTCATCATCAATTAATAGCTCAGAAGCGAAGGTATTTGCCTCAGTTTCTATAATATTTGTTTTATCAAATATATTATTTGCTAGACATAGATAATTTTCATTAGGATGTAATATAGCATGTCCTAATTCGTGAGCTAGTACATAGGTTTTAAAGCCTTCTTTTAGTTTATTATTTATATGGATTATTTTAATTTTACCAGCTTTTTGATAGAATCCATTAATATTACCTAAATCATGAAAAATAATACCAATACCAAGATTCTTTATTATTTCTAAAGGATCTCTAGTTTTATGTTTTTTAATTAATTTAGTTACTTGTTTTTTAATAAGCTCATCCTTCGTATAAATACCCTTTATTTTCCCCATAAAATTCCCCTAAAGATATTTACTTCCTTTAGTCCTTTCTATATTTCTTAGGTGTATGTTTAAGCTTATTTTGCATCTTTGCATATTCTAATCCAGCTTTTATTGCCTGAATTATAAATTGCATATCTTCCTCATCAACTACATTACCGCTTAATAATAATCCATCTTGTGTTTCAAGTTCAGCAATAGTAGCAGCAAGTTTTTTTTCTATGTCTTTTTCATCTTTTTTATTTAAAGATGTATTAAGGCCTTTAGATTGTCCATCTTGTGTAATATCTCTAGTATCAGTTAGTCCATTTAAATAATCAATAGAACAGTTAAAATATTTAGAGCATCTAAGTAGAAATTCTCTAGATGGCTTACGTAAATTATTTTCAAATCTACTTAATGATGATTTTGTAACCTCAAGTAGGGGAGCTAACTCATCTAAAGTCATATTTTTTTCATTTCTAAGTAATCGTAACCTTTTGCCAAATATAGAATTTACATCTTCCATTTTATTCACCTCACATATGCATTTAATGATATTAACATCTCTATTATAATAACTTACCCAAAATTAATATTTATAAAAGGTAAAAGTAAAAAATAGAGTGAAAATAGATAAATTCATACTTTGAAAAATATTTCATTGTATATATAATACTACAAAGTTGACTGTAAGGAAATATATTTATATAAAAATATATAAATATTTCCAATTATTCTAATGTAAGAAGAAAGTGATATTAATTTTTAGAAAATTCTTAAAATAGTTATTTACAACTTAAGTTTATTATAATATAATTAAATTAATAAGTTGACAACAAGGTAACAAAAGGGTGATTTTAGAATTATGAAAGGAGATAAATATGCCATATATTGAATTGAAAGTTTTAAGATGTAGGAACAAATTAAGTCAAGGAGATATAGCTAAAAAGCTAGATATTACAACGGCTTCATACAATAAAAAGGAAAACGGAAAGCAAGCCTTTTCTTTGCTTGAAGCAAAAAAATAGCAGCTATTTTTAATTTATCAATTGAGGAAATTTTTTTTGCAAAATAAGTTGACTATTGGACAACAAGAGATCAAACAAACATCAAACAAAAAAACTAAAGCATTTAAATTTGAAAAGAAATATAGCTTAATAAAGTTGAAAAGCAAAAATTTTTTGACAATTAGTTGACTTGAGGGCAACTAATAAATAATGATAATGCAATTATTAATTTCAGAATATCAAGTTAGTAGTAACAAGATATTAGATGATGAATAGTATATAAGAAAAGTTTTTAGGATGGGGATGCAATGAAACCCTTAAGAGCAGTAAATGTTAATGCACCAGATAAAGAGTTTTTAGAGGAGTTTCATAAAATTCTAGCTAAAAGCATAGTTAGAAGATTAGGTGAAGAGAATTCTAGAAAGTTAGTGGAACTTGCAACAGAAGGGGATAAAATAGCAGCAAATACATAAGAGGAATAGGCTATATAGCCTAAGGCAATAAGAAAAAATGCATATAGTATCTATTTTATTTTATGAAGGAGATCAAAAATAAATGCAAACATTAAAAAATTTTACAATAGCTTGCAAGGTAAAGGATTTAAAGAAAGAACTTAAAAAAGTATTAGAGAGGAGTGTTTTTATGAGCAATTTTAGTTTACCTGATTTAAGTTATGACTATTATTATCAGTTTGATGATGAAAAGGAAATAGGTATTTGTGATCATTGTCATGACAGTATTACAAGTAATCATGATGCATATAAGTTTGAGGATGATTTGATTCATAGCGATTGTCTTTATGATTATATGCAAAAGTTTAAAATTTAAAGGATTATAGGAGGTAAGATTTTGGAGAGTTTAAATTATCAGAATAATGAAAATATACAAGGGTGGATTTTTGAAAAAAGAAGAAGTATTAAGGATGGAATAAAGTATTGCAGAAAGTTCTATGGCTTAGATTGTGATATTTTACTTAAGACAACGGATTTGGACCATGAGGAATGGCTTAAGGCTAGAAAGACTGGAATATCAGGAACTGATGTTGGAGCAATAGCAGGAATAAGTAAATATAAATCACCTATGGGTGTTTACTTAGAGAAAACAACAGATGAAATAACACAGGTGGAAAATGAAAAAATGTATTTTGGAAAGGTTATGGAGTCAGTAGTCGCTAAGGAATTTGCCCTTAGAAATCCTGGATTTAAAATAAGCAAAGTTAATGCAGTATTAAAACATAAAGACTATGAATTTGCCATTGGTAACATTGACAGGCTAATTAGAAATGAAAATGGTGAGAAGGGCATATTAGAGGTTAAAACAGTATCAGAGTATATGAAGGGCTATTGGAGTGATGATGAAGTACCTTTTGAGTACATGGTCCAATTACAATGGTATATGTTTATCTCAGGAACTAACTTTGGATATTTCGCAGCACTTATTGGTGGAAATACATTTATTCAAAAGTATGTTGAAAGGGATGAAGAGCTTATAGCAATGCTTAAAGATATATCTATGGACTTTTGGGAAAATAACATTTTGAAAAAAGAAGCACCTGCAGTTGATGGAAGTGAAGCTACCACAGAAATATTAAAGACTATGTATCCAGAAAGCAATGAATTAGAAATAGAGCTAGAAAGTGATGCACTTGAGCTTATTAACAAAAGAGGTATCTTAAAGGATGAGATTAAATCATTAGAAGCAGAAGTAGCAGAATGTGAAAATAAACTAAAGGATCTTCTAAAAGATAATGAAGTTGGAGTAATAGAAGATAGAAAGGTTATATGGAAGAGTTATACAAGAACTAGCCTAAATTCAAAATCATTTAAGGAAGAAGAACCAGAGCTTTATAAAAAGTATTCCAAAGTATCAAATTATAGAAAATTTGAAATTAAATAAAGAAAGGTGATGACAATATGACAATGCAAAATGTTGCAAGTACAGAAAGTGTAAAGAAAGCTATTAAAAGTAAAGGAGAAGAAAAGATACTAAATAAAGAAAATAATTTTCAAGTAGTAATAAGCAATCAGCTTAAAAATCAGTTTAAGGCAATATCCACATTAGTTCCAAAGCATATTACACCAGAAAGGCTTTGCAGAATTGGATTAAATGCAGTGTCTAGAAATCCTAAGCTTATGGAGTGTCATCCAGCGAGCATTGTTGGATCAATAGTTAATTGTGCCACATTAGGACTAGAGCCTAACCTCCTAGGCCATGCCTATATAGTACCTTTTTACAATAATAAAACTGAACAAATGGAAGCTCAATTTCAAATAGGCTATAAAGGAGCATTAGATTTAATTAGAAGAACAGGCCAAGTGAGTACAATATCAGCTCATGAAGTCTATGAAGGTGATAAGTTTGAGTATGCTTATGGGTTAGAGGAAAAGCTTATTCATATACCATCTGGGGAAGATAAGGAAGATAAGATAACTCACTTTTATGCATGTTATAAGCTTAAAGATGGTGGAACTGGATTTATAGTAATGACTAAAAATCAAATAGATCAACATAGAGATAAATTCACAAAGTCAAAAAATAAACAAGGAGGAGTATTTGGACCATGGAATGAGCATTATGTATCTATGGGGTTAAAGACCGTATTATTAAGGCTTATAAAGTATATGCCAATATCTATAGAGCAAGAACAGGTGCAGCAAGTGATGGAAGGTTTAAATAAAGACAATACTGTTATTACAGTAAAGGATCCAGGTGAAAATTTAGGCTTTGGAGAAGCTTTTATAGATAGTGAATATGTAGTTAATAAAGGAAATGAAGAATAAAAAAGACACCTTTCCAAAGGAAACTCAACGCCTGGTAGCAGTTGAGTAAGTTCGAAGAGCTAAATCAAAGATTTAGATTCTCACTTAAGGTGCCTTAGATAAATAAAATTGTTTGAAGATAGGTGCTTCTGCAAAAGGTAGCTATCACATAAGAATTATAAAACAAAGTTAGATGAAACTCAACTCATATGCAGTTGAGTTAATTAGAAGACTTAAAATGTCCAAGTATATAAATTAAAAAAGTTAATTAAGGAAGCTCAACTTCTCTGTCGTTGAGTAAGTTTGAAGAACTAAATCAAGGATTTAGATTATCACTTAAATAGAGGTAAATAGATATGGCTATTTTTAGAACAGTAAAAAATAAAAACTATTCAATAATGCATAATGGATTTTTAACTGATAACAGGTTAAGTATGAAGGCTAAAGGGTTACTAGCATATTTTTTAAGTAAGCCTGATGATTGGGAATTTTATAGCAATGAAATAACTAAAAACTGTAGGGATGGAAAAGATAGTATAGCCACAGGTATTAAGGAGCTTGTAAATGTTGGATATATAGAAAGGTTTTATAAAAGAAATGAAAATGGAAGGTTTGAAGGTGGCTATGAATACTTAGTATATGAAACAACATCACATAAGGAAAAGTTTTTCATTGAGGAAAGTACAGAAGCGGAAAAGTCCAAAGTGGAAAATACAGTTTCGGAATTAACCAAAATGGATTTTGCCAATTCGGAGAATCCGCCCCTACTAAATACTGAATATATACTAAGTACTGAATATAAACTAAATACTAAAACACCACCACCAACTGAATATAAACTAAATACTGATAGTCATGAAAAAAATAATAATATAGGTACAAATAAAATTAATAAAGAAGAGTGGTGGAGGAGTAGTAATAAAGATATATATGAATTTTATATAAATAATGGCTTTGGAAAAATAAACAGTGTAATAATAGATGTCTTAGATCACAATATAAAAAAATACTCAAAAGAAGCTATTAAGATAGCTATGATAGAAGCAATTAAAAATAATAAATATACATTAAGCTATGTTGAGGGGATATTAAATAAAAGTAAGGGAAAATTTAGAGGTAAAAAAGGGGAGTTTAAAATTGGAGATAGTACATCAAGTGATGAAGGACACATTAGAGAAGAAGGATATATCCTTGACATTGATGACTTGTAAAACTTGTGGAGATAATATTGAAAAATTAGTTCAGCTCTTTGGGAAAACAATTAAAGTTAATATTATATGCAGCTGCAGAAAGAAAGAGCTAGAAGAAAAGCATAAAGCAATAGAAAAAGAAGAAAAGAATCAAAGGCTTAAAACCATTAAGAAAAACTCACTAATGGAAAAAAGCTTTTATAATAAAACCTTTGAAAATTGGGATTTTGAAAAAGGTGATAGAAAGCTTTATAACTTAGGAATTAAATATATTGAGAACTTTAAAGAGATAAAAGAAGAGGGACTAGGCTTATTAATAACAGGTGGAGTAGGGAATGGGAAAAGCTATTTATCCTTTGCTATTGCAAATGGACTTTTAAAAAAAGGTGTGCCAGTAGTTTGTATTAGCATAAATGGATTACTAGAAAGAATAAAAGAAACTTATTCAACCTGGGGAAAAGAAGGCGAATGGGAAATAATAAAACTTCTAGGAAATGCAGATCTTTTAGTAATAGACGATTTAGGAACAGAACAAAATACTGAATGGAGCATATCAAAAATTTACACCATCATAGATAGTAGATATAGAAATAAACTGCCAACAGTAGTTACAACAAACTATCCAGTCGACATATTAAAAGATAGGTATGGAGAAAGAACAGTGGACAGGCTGATAGAAATGTGTACAACCATTGAAAGTAAAGGAAACAGCATTAGAAAAATCAATGCATTAGAAAATAGAGATAACCTAAGAAATTTACTTAAGGAATAGAGAGGTGTATGGGTATGGAAAAGAATTTAACAGTAATTATGGAAAGAGCAGTACTTGGGAAGAATTTTAAAATCTATGGTACTTATGAAAACCCATTGTTTTTGGCAAAGGATGTTGCTACATGGATTGATTATTCTATTAGTAATGTTAGTAAGTTAGTAAATGTAGTAGATGAAGAAGAAAAGGTTCGTAACATTATTACTACCCCTGGAGGTAATCAAGAAACATGGTTTTTAACAGAGGATGGATTATATGAAGTATTGATGCAAAGTAGAAAACCTATAGCTAAAGCATTTAAAAAAGAAGTTAAGTTGATACTTAAAGATATAAGAAAAAATGGTATGTATGTAAATTCAAAGCTTTTAGATGATATGTTAGAAAATCCAGAGTTTTCAATAACTATGCTACAAAAATTAAAGGTAGAAAAAGAAAATCAAAAAACATTAACTAAAGCTATAGAAGAGCAAAAGCCAAAGGTTGTATTTGCAGATGCAGTTACAATATCATCATCTACTATTCTAGTTGGTGAACTTGCAAAGCTTATTAAACAAAACGGAGTGGATATTGGTCAAAATAGACTATTTCAATGGCTTAGAGATAATGGATATTTAATCAAGAAAAAAGGTGTTGATTATAATATGCCAACTCAAAGAGCCATGGAGCTTGAATTATTTAAAGTTAAAGAAATAATTATAACTAAAAATAATGGCCAAAATGAAATAAGCAAAACTACAAAGGTAACAGGCAAAGGACAAATATATTTTATAAATAAGTTTATTATTGGAGGTTCTTATGGATACAGCAATTAATATAAATAGTCCAGTTTTTAAATGTTTACTAAATGATATAGATGAAGAAATAAAAAGATGCTTAGGCCATGTAATAGGAAATAGCTTTGAAGGGGCAGAAATTAATGTAAAGCTAATTATAGATATTCCTGAAACAGAAAGGGAAGTTCCTATGGTTGATGAAGATGGAGAAATTACATGTAGAATATATAAATATAGAAAACCAAATATACAACATAAAGTAACATCAACACTAAAGAAACAGTACAAGCGTCAAGGGTGCTATACAGAAAATAAAGCAGTTGTAGAAAGGGATGGAGAATATTTAGCAGTAGCTATAGAAGAAGAGGAACCACTATTGTTAGTAGGAGATAAAAATTTTATTGTTGACTAAGATTTAATCACTAAGTTAAATGAAAATGTTGCAAGAATTAAATTAAGAAAGAAGCCCCAATATGATAGAATATTAAAAGTTGAGCCTGGTAATAATCTAGAATTAGATGAAACAGTATAAAAAGTTTAAACACTAGAGGGACAAGCCACTACCATAGGCTCTTAGTGGCCCAAGCTCATATTGGGATATTCTTTGTCAATAAAAAAATTTATTTAAAAGAATATTCAGAGTTTTATCTAAGAGCATTTATTCCGCTATGTCTATGAGGCTTGCCCGAGTGGACAGAAGCAAATATACATCTAAAGGTTAAATAACAAGAAAATGTCCTTTGATAAATATCAAAGGTGGGCCCCTTTAGGGAGTTCAAATGCAGAAACATGATAATAATAGTTTAGTGGCAATAAAATATTTGGCTTTAAATTCTTATTTAGATGGAACAGCTGTAGCTAGTACACCTAAATGTGAATTTAAAGGTAGCACATATAAGATATAAATGAAAAGAAAACAATGAAAGACCTATGCCAGCACCTTGTGCGCTAGTATAGGTTTTTCTTTGTGATAAGTATGAATCATTTATAGTTATATAGAGCACTGCACCCTGTCGGGTACCCAAATAAAGTACTAGTATTATGCTTAGAGATACTTGCGGCATAAAGGGTTCGATTTTGAGAAACCTCTATGCTGCTAGTAGAGCTAGCTAATGACCTGTCCTTTTTTTGTGACAGTTAAGGTGCAAAGTGGTTGGTTGTATATTTTTGGTAAATATAATAAAATAGAATTAAAATTATAGAATGGAGTATAAAAATTCTAAAGGTAAATGAATTTATTAAATCATAAAGTATATTCTTACATAGATATTAAGGAGGCAATTATGGAGTTTGAAGTCTTAAAGGACCTTAATGATGAGCAAAAGGAAGCTGTAACATCAACGGAAGGGTATGTACGTGTGATAGCAGGGGCTGGTAGCGGTAAAACAAAAGCATTAACAAGTAGATATATATATCTTGTAAAAGAGTTAGGGATTTCAACAGCTAACATTTTATGTGTAACCTTCACAAATAAAGCGGCAAAAGAAATGAAAAAACGTATACGTAATATTATTGGAGATAATGACACAGGTTTGATTTGTACATTTCATAGTTTTTGTAGACAACTATTAAGGGAAGATATTCATGTAATAAATTATCCAAGTAATTTTATTGTAATGGATACAGAAGATATGAGTTCAGTATTGAAAATTGTGTACGAACAAGCAAATATAACTTCAAGACAATATACTTTTTCTAATTCTAAAGATATGATAGGTATAAGAAAAGGAAGGATGGAGCACATACCATATATACTAGAGATGGATAGTAATGTATTAAAACAAAAATTCATATCTTCAGAAAACATTGATGATAAAATATTTTTTGGGTATCTGTATCAACAAAGAAAAAGCTTTAATTTAGATTTCAATGATTTAATTACGATTGCATTATATATATTAAATACTTTTCAAGAGAAACGAGAAAAGTGGCAAAAAAGATTAGAGTATGTTATGGTAGATGAATTTCAAGATGTTAGTTCATCACAATATGTAATTGCAAGCTTACTAAGTGAGTATCATAAAAACTTATTCGTTGTTGGGGATCCAGATCAAACTATTTATTCATGGAGAGGGGCATGTATTGAATTTATATTAAATTTTGATAAGCAATTTTCAAATGTTAAAACAATAATAATGAACACAAATTATCGCTCTAGTGAAAATATTTTAAACGCATCGAATTCTTTAATAAATAAAAATGAAAAGAGAATAAAGAAGGAATTAAGAGCTATTAAAAAATCTAAAATTCCAGTAATTTATAATCACTCTAAAACAATATATGATGAAGCAAGATGGATTAGTAATCAAATAAAAGAAATTATAAAATCAGGAAATAAATATAATGATGTATGTATATTGTATAGAGCTCATTATGTATCTAGAAGTATTGAAGAAATATTAATAAAAGAAAAAATGCCGTATGTTTTATATAGTGGAGTAGGATTTTATGAGAGAAAGGAAATAAAAGACGTACTAAGTTATTTAAGGATGATCGTATTTGAAGATGATTTATCATTAATTCGTATAATTAATGAGCCAAAGAGGAATTTTGGAAAGAAGCGAATGGAAATAATCCGAACATATTCTGAAAAAAATAATTGCTCATTATTTAATGCTTTAAAGTACAATATTGAAGATAAACTTATTTTAAAAAGTAAAGTAAGTGAATTTGTCGATTTAGTAGAAAAATATCAAAAAATATATAAAGAGATGACAATAACAGATCTATTAACAGCAGTATTGAATGATAGCGGGTATGAAGCTATGTTGAGACAGAGTGGAGAAGATGAGCGTCTAGATAATCTAGCGGAGTTAAAGAGTTCTATTGTAGATTATGAAAGTAGTGCTGGAGAAGAGACATCTTTAGAAGATTATTTACAAGAAATTGCTTTATATTCAAATTCTGATATGAAGGAAGAGCAAGATAAAATAAAAATGATGACTATTCATACTGCAAAAGGATTAGAGTTTCCATATGTATTTATTTGTGGTTTAAATGAGGGAATATTTCCAAGTCAAAGAGCAAATACACAAGATAAGTTAGAAGAAGAACGTAGATTGGCTTATGTTGGATATACACGCGCTGAAAATGCATTGTTTTTAAGTGAATCTGAAGGTTTTAACTATGATGGTTCATGTCGCTATCCATCAAGATTTATTTTCAATACTGATAAGAGATATTTAAATTATACTGTTAAGTTAGATAAAAACTTAATAGAGGATGCGAATGATTTCATTAATATTACCGAAAAAAAATTAAAAGGAACTAACGATATAAAATTTAAAATTGGAGATAAGATAATTCATAATATATTTGGGGTAGGTACTATAAAAGAGATTAATAGTGAAAATCTATTGTACATTATTAAATTTGATAAGACTACAACTAATAGAAGTATTAGATTTTCAGCAAAATTGTCAGAGGATAACAATAATATTAATTCTAATTTTATTTCGAATAATGATGACTCAAAAATAAGAGCAGAGCAAGAGAAAGAAAGAAGAGAGAAAGAAGAAAAAATAAGAGCTGAGCAAGAGGAAGTAAGGAGAAAGAAAGAAGATAAAATAAGAGCAGAACAAGAGGAAGCAAGGAGAATAGAAGAAGATAGATTAATGGCAATACTAGAAGCTGTGAAAAGCATAAAAGAAGAGAATTTAAGAGCGGAACAAGAGAAGGTAAGGAGAGAGAAAGAAGAAAAAATAAGAGCGGAGCAAGAGGAAGCAAGGAGAAGGAAAGAAGAAAAAATAAGAGCAGAAGAAGAGAAAGTAAGGAGAATAGAAGAAGATAGATTAATGGCAATACTAGAAGCTGTGAAAAGCATAAAAGAAGAAAAATTAAGAGCTGAACAGGAGGAAGTAAGGAGAAGAGAAGAAGAAGATGAAGTTAAAAGACTTGATGAAAAGAGATTAAAAATAGAACAAGAAAAAAAAGAGATAGTAAATGCTATTAGAAAACATGAAGAAATAATTAATAAAAATAAGTATACCTTTTTTGGAAAAGGTGTAAGAATGAAAAAACACTCAAAAGAGCAAATTATTATATTGAAAACTAAATTAAATATGTTTAAATAACTATAGCAAACTAAGTGGGGTAAGAAGTTCGTGGGATAAACATTTTTAGGTACAAGCAATATGTTAAATTGAAGTTTATTGGTGCAGTGGTGCTACAGAAGAAAAGAGATTATCCATCGTAAGTTGCTACTATCCTTTTTTGTGACAGTTAATATGCCAGAAAATGAAATTGTAGTTATATTATTAAATAGATAATTAATGGTAATAATCCAACTAATAAGATTGAAAGAGGCAAGAAAAAAGGAAAAAGGAAATCAGAATATCGGTCTATAAAATACTTTAAAAATAATGATGGTGAGAATTAATTATGGAGAGGGAATATTTTATATCAGTTCCTTTAAATCAAGATAGTATTGAAGAATGTAATTATTGGCAACAAAATTCTAAAAACATAAAGGTTTATACGTTAAAAGAAAAAGAGTTTGATTAAATATATGAGACTGGAATATTTGACTATATAAACAATAAATGCGATATTTTAATTGATGTTTATGAATCAGAAGAAGTTAAAGGTGATAATTTAAATAAAGCATTAAAAATTGCAAAAGATAGAGAATGTGAAGTATTAATACAAGCTTTAGAATTAGCAATAGAAAAGAATACATTAGTTGGATTAGACTTTTAATGAGCACTTACTTAGATAAAGAGTAGGTGCTTTTATTATGTTTAAAATTAAGGAGGAATAAATGAGCTAAACAATTATAAAAGAAGAACCAACACAAAGGAAAAAGTTAGATAGTAAATTCGAAAGCAAACTTCACCTAGTAGCACCTCTGGGTGTCCAATGTTTGCTTAGTGCAAGTACTAGCTAATGCTCTGACCTTTTTTTGGTGACAGTTAAAGTGCTCTTAAATTAAAAGAGAAAATTAAAACCTTTTATTAGGAAAATTGTTACAATATGATATAATTGTTTGGTATATGAGAGTTAACTATTGGTAGTATATATAATAAATAGTATTTAAAATACTATGATTTTATAAAGAAACGTAACTTGTTATTGTTTACACTTATAACACTTCATTTAAAGGAGGATGAGTTTTGGAGAATAAAAGCAAGAGAAAAATTTATAATGGGTTGTTAAAATCAAAAGCTATAGTTAAAACTGCTGCTGGTGGAGCATTAAGTTTAGTTGATCCAACAGGTGTTTTGGCAGAAGGGCAAAAAAAGGTATTGACGTTTTAATTAATAAAATTGCAAATGAATTTGATACACGAAAGTTAACAGAACTTGAAAGTGATAGAGTAAAAGAGGTTATGGTTTCTGCTATTGAAAAGATAGAAAAAAATCTTTTAGAAGGAAAAGTTATACGTGATGATAATTTCTTTTATGACGAATTTAATGATATAAGTGATGGCGAGGAAATTTTTGAGGCGATAATAATTTCATCACAAAGAGAAGCACAAAAAATGAAACTAAAATTTTATGGTAATTTACTTGCTAATATGGGATTTTGCAAGGAACTTAGCAGTGATGAGGCTATACAGATTATAAGTTTTGCAGAAAGATTAAGTTATAGGCAATGTTTATTATTGACTGCTATATTTATTAATACTGCGCAATATCGTGTATCCGGAAAGGCTAGTTTTTTGGCTAATAAGTTCATAACCGATGGTATGGAAAAAAATATACCATTTGATAGGATTTCTTTATATCAAGATGTTTTAGAGCTATATAGAATGGGATTGGTTTTTGAAGTAAATGGAAATCTACTATTAACTATTGGACAGGTTAATTTACATTCAATTATAGTTGGTGGAATAGGAGATAAAATAGTTACATTAATGGAATTAGATAGGGTAATGGATAATGAATATACAGAGAATCATATTAATGATTTTATTAAATTACTGACTGTTATAAAGAATGAAAATTAAAAAATTAGTCTGAGAAATGAAAACTAAAGTGATATTAATAATTAGTTTATTTTACAAAAGGTATATATAAATTAAATGGAGATGAGATTATGGATGTTTTAGGTTTTGTAATTAGTGTATTTAGTGGAGTTGTTGGAAATAGCGTATATAATTTTATTACGGAAGAGGATATTGAGTTAAAATTAACAAGAATATATCATTTGGTTGAGAATTTGTTTTGTGAAAAATATGGAAATAAATATGGAGATTATTCAAATAGCTTTCTGCTAGGCAAGAGAATATTCATTATATAATTAACTCATTTAATTATAATGAAAAAGATTTATTAGATGGTAATGGATTTAACACAAATTCTATTGAGGGTGAAATTGAAATAGCCAATAAGGAGGATATTGATTGGTTTATAGAGAGATTAAAAAAGGAGATAAAAAATGATAGGGAGCTAGAAAGGTTATTGCAAGAAAAAGAACATATTATAGAACAAAAAAATATTCATAAAGATATAACACATATGCATATGAACCTTGAAGAAAAAATTAATCAATTAATTGCTTCTCAACAAAATGATTTAGATATTAATTATAATGAAATAATTGAAATATATGAAGAGAAGGATCATAATGAGCAGGAATTTAGATTAATTACATGGTTAAATAAAAATAAGGGCCATAAGGAAGGTGTTATATTAAAAGCTTATATTGCCTATGATAGAGAAGAATGGAGTTTGGCATATAAGTTATATAAATATGTGGTTGATATATATAGTGAAGAGTTTGAATTTAATAATACATTAGGATTAATATATGAAAAATTAGGTGATTATAAAAAAGCAGAAGAGAAGTATATTTTGCTTTTAAATCATGATTACAATAACTTATTTGGATTATTCAACTTGGGAAATTTATATTATAAAGTATATAGTAATGTTAAAAAAGCGTTATATTATTTATTAAGAGCTAAAGATATAGAACCAGAGGATAGTGAAATTTTAAATAATATTGGTGTTATTTATAAAGAATTAGGAGATTATGAATTAGCAAAGGAATATTTTGAATTAGGAATGAAATATTCATCTAATAATCCATTGCCATTTTTAAATATGGGCGAGTTATATATGGATGTGCTTAATAAATATGATGATGCAATTATTTGTTTTAAACAATACCTGAAGTTTCCAGCTAAACAAAAAGATAAGATTTATAATGTGCTTGGGTTAATTTATGGAAGCGTTGTATATAAAGATAGAGATAAAGCAATAGACTATTTTAATGAAGCTTTAAAAATTAATCCTTACTTAAAAGAAGCTAAAATTAATTTAGAGATTATAAAAGGTAGTGATTTGTATTTCGATAATTTGCTGACATTTTCAGGGGATAGAGAAATAGACTTATTGAAACAAGGATATGTTCAATAATAAAGATGACTTATATTTAAGTTATTGTACAAAGCATTTTCACATGGAAGTTTCTTCAGCAAATGTATATTGAAAAGATTAAGAAAAAGAAAAATAAAAGAGTTTTATCAGGAGATATAAAACCTACTGAGTGTATGAAATTATTAGGTATAACAAGACCTACGTAGTATAGATATAGAAAAGAATATGAAGATATATATAAGTGGGTATTTTAAATAGAGGATATTGCCAAATTCTGTAGAATTAGTTCTATGGAAGGAGGTGATCACATGGAAAAAGATATATTTAATAAAAAGGAAATTATTAGAGCAAGGAGAGATATCCAAGGATGCATGGAAGATATTCTGAATAATTTTGGAAGAACTATGTACCATGTTAATATAAAAAGGTTTATTAATTTAATAGAATTTAATAGAGTCCTAAAGTTTTTAACAGCTCCTTTCTATGATTTAGATACAAATAATATTGAAGAAGATGATGATGGCTGGATAGAGTTAAATATTTCAGATTCTATAGACTATCAAATTGCGTATGTATTTAAAAAGTTTAAGTATTTTTCAAGTGTTGATGACCAGCTAGTGGAGTATAACTTTTTATATGATGTGTTTAGAAATACTTCAAGCTATGAAAATGTAGAAATATGGAATAATGAAGTTGTTAAACCTTGTTTTAGAGAAATTTTATTTAGAATAGATGATTTAATTGAAGATCTTCCAAAAGAAGAGGAGGTAAATGCTAAATATATGAGTATAATAAATATTGGAAGTATAAGTAATGCCAACGGAAATTTAGCTATAGGTGATAAAAATATACAAAACAATAATTCAGTAGATTTATTTGAGGATATTATTAGACTAATTAATGAAAATATTAATGATGACTATGAGAAAGAAGAGGCTTTAAGGATAGCAAATGAACTTAAAGATAATCAGAATAAAGGCAGCTTTAAAGATATTGTTCCAAAGTTTATAGCAGCAACAGCGAAATATGGACCTATTTTTTTAGGAATGTGGCAAACATTACAAAATATTTGTGATTAATGAAGGAACTCTCAATAATGAGGGTTCTTTTTATATAGGAGGAATTATGATTGTATTATACTAGTTTTAAATGAAAAGGTGTGGTAAAGAAATTATATTATTAACAGAACCACTAAATAGCACATTGAAGGATGGTAAATATATATCATGTTCTCATTGTGGTAGTAAAAATTTATTTAAAGAAACTGAAACTGATGATCTTAGGGAATGTATGAAAGCTAGAAGATATAAAAGAGATTCTAGGGGTTGTATTGAACAGTATTAAAAGGAAATTTATTAATCTTGTAGAATATTAATTCTATGGGAGGGATTGGTTGTGGATGAGAAGTTAAATAATTTAATAATAAAATTCGGAGATGAAAAATGGATAGATAAGTTGTATTCAGGTGAAATTTTTATGCAACCATTAAAATCTTATATAGATTTAGAGAGAGAAGAAAAGAGGAAGGGACAAGGAGATAAAAATGAAGCATCATTAAGAAGTAAATTAATTGACTATAAATTTTCTTGTGAAAACTCTAGTGAGCAAATGGATTTATTTCTTAATTTATTAAATAATGGAGAAGATGCTACTTTTACATTTAGATACAAAGATGATGAAAGGTATTTAACTTCTTGTTTTTATAAGGTAGATGCTGAAAGATTTGTTTTTATTGGTGAAGAAGATGATAAAAAATATTATCAATATAATTTTACTAATGAAGAGAAAGAAATTTTTAGTTCTTGGGGTAATAGTGCTTTGATTATTAATAGTAAAGTATTTTTTAATGCTATAAAGACTTGTTTATCAAATATAGACAGTAGATTAGGTAAGGTGAATTATTATTGTGAAGATAACTTACCTGAAGAAGCACTTTTAGATTACCAACAAAAGAAAGTAAGTAGATTGTTTTGGAAAGATGAATTTTTTAAACATCAAAATGAATATAGATTTGTAATTGCTGAAAAATCAGATAAAGGAAAAGTTGTTGCAAATTTAGGTAGCCTTAAAGAAATATCTATGAAATATAATTCTTCTCAATTAGTAACAGATGGATTTATTTATATAGTATAATTAAGAGGAGATGATAAAGCATGAATATACTATTTGAATTTCCTAGTGATGAAGCTCGTAATAAATGGCTGCTTTATCACTACTTAAAAAACTCTAAAAATTTGTTTGGTTACCATAGGTAGTATGGAAATTAGAACAAATAAGTTTAGAGTTTTTTACAAGATATATATCTACAAAAAGAAGATAATACTGCAACTCCTATTAGAGAGTATGAACCCAAAAAAAAGTATATTTTGAGTGTAGCGATAAAAAAGTTGGCTTTAAATTCTTATTTAGGTGGAACAGCTGTAGCTAGTCCTCCTAAATGTGAATTTTAAGCCAGCACATCTAAAATATAAATGAAAAGAAAACAATGAAAGACCTATGCCAGCACCTTGTGTGATAGTATAGGTTTTTCTTTGTGATAAGTTAAAAACATTTAGAGTTATATATAGCACTGCACCCTGTCGGGTACCCAAATAAAGGACTAGTCTTATGCTTAGAGATACTTGCTGCATAAAGAGTTCGACTTTGAGAAACCTTTATGCTGCTAGTAGCTCTAGCTAATGACCTGTCCTTTTTTGGGTGACAGTTAAGGTGCATTAATTAGAATTGAAATAGTATTATTGATTATTAATATTAAATTAATCTTTGTAAGGAACTAAATAAAAGCATTTAAAAGTTTGTTTTATAAACTTTCTGTAAAAATCACGTAATATATAATAACTGATGATTTGTAGACAATAATGAAAGGATATATACTTAATTTTAGTGAGGTACATACGTATGCAGATCAATTAGATATGAAAATATTATTTAGAGGGGAAATAGTTATGAGTTATAAGTTTTATTCAAAAGAAGAGGTTAGAGATAAATATATCGCAAAGGGGAGTTTTTACAGTGTTGAACAAGGTTACTATAAGGGATATCGTAATGATCTTCATATATTAGACAGAAATTTAGTGGAGAGTGGACTAAACTTAACATATAGTAAGCCAGACATTTTATTTATAATGATGAATCCTGGAGGTTCAGAACCAATTAATAAACAGATCAACAGTTTAACAAAAGATAATCTTGTTAAGTGGTTATTAAAAGACAATTTAGTTGATGCGATACCAGATGAAACTCAAGATCAGATAATGAGAATAATGTGGAATACGGGAGCACAGCATAGTAGAATAATTAATATATCTGATATTAGAGAAGGGAGCAGTAAAAAATTCTATCCACTAATTAAGGGCATTGAGGATATCCATAGTATTTTTTCAAATGAGAGAACTAATGAACTTGATAATGTGTTTGGAAATTTTGACTCTGATACTTTTATATTTAAGGCATGGGGAGTAAATGAGAACTTATCTTTTAGAAGCCTTGTAGGACAATGTCTTAAAAAATTATCTAAAGAGGCTAATGTAATAGGATTAGAAAAAAACAATGACGAGTTCTTATGTTATCATCCATATTCACCTAATCCAAAAGTTTTAGAGTTATGGTTTAACAATGCTATGGAATTAATTTACAAAGAGATTCCAGAAGAATGGTTTTCGATGTTGAAAAGAAAATATGATAAACTTCCTAGCAAAGCAAGCAACACATAACAAAATTTCTATTTGAAGTTGCTTTAATGAACATAGACAAGATATACATACAAAATTATAAGCTTATTAGGTTAAAATTAGTAACTAAAGTTTCAGGAGTATAGTGAAATGATAGGTAACTTAGAATATTGTATCATGAAACGTGCTCTAAGAAATTTAGGTTTTTGATAGAAATGGGAAAATACATTTAAAATGAGAATTATTTTCATCTTCAAATTCTACTAAGTACATACATTTTTATGACAATATTCTTGATGTTTTTTAGAGAAATTCAAATTTTCTTGATTATCAGAAAGTATATTTACATCATCGATATAGTTAACAGCACTATTTAATATTTCTATCTATTCCATATATTTATCTCCTAACAATAAAATCCTATAATTTAAATAACTTTATATATATTTCTTCAGTATAACTATAGAAATATATATACTACTGGAATGATGAATAAGCTATAAAAAATTTTCTTAGAAATAGAATATCAAGAAACCTACCTTTAGTCTTTTCTAATCATATATCTTAAGAGCTTTTGATTATGTTCAGGTAAATTTGATTCATGAATAGAAGAAAGCGGATAATGTCAATAATTAGAACAAGATATTGTATTTTAATAGTATAAGAGAAGCGGGGTTTTAGGAAATGCTCAAGTTGGAAGAGTATATTGTTAAGAGAAAAAGGGAAGATAAACTTGATGAATTCGATTTTAAGAAACATTCAGAAAATATGGCAAATATTATTAAGTATGTAACAGATTATTTTAATAATTATTTGAATTTAGAGGATTACGATTATGAAAAGATAAAAACACAACAAACAGTAGATAAGTTTAAGAATGATATAGAAAAAAGATATCCAGAAACAAATGAATATATAATATCTTATTATTTAGATAATAAAAAAGATTAGATAAATATGTTGCTAAAGCTTTTGAAGAAATGAAAGATAGTGAATTATTTTATAAAGAAGAGGATTTTAAAAAAGTTGCAGAGTACGTTATTGAGAAAAAATTATATGTTCCTATGAATGAAACCTTAAGTAATAAATTAACTATAATGGCACAAGAATATAAACAAAATGAAAGTGAAGCTCCATCTATTTCAGAAATGAAGGAGCTTGATAATTCAGTAGTAGATTGGGTAAAGAGTGTATTTAGAAAATATAATGTAAATTTACTGAATTATGCAAGTGCGGTTGCATATCATTATTACGAAACTTATGTTGTAACAGAATATAATAGAGATACAAATACTTTTTATCATATTAATAAGTACGACTATAGATATCAAGAAAATCCATTTGATATTAATGATATTTACGCTAGAAATGAGCATAGAGAGTTCATTAAGGAACATAGGGGTGAACTTGAAATGCTGATAATGTATTGTTGGCTAAATGATGAAATAAAAGATTTAGATTATTGGCCAGAATATGTTCAACTTTGCATTGATTCAAATAGAGTAAAGTTATCCAAAAGAAAGCGTGTGTTTAAGCCAGTTCAGATTTCTAATATTAATTATCCAAATGAAATAGTTACTGGATGTAAGTATATTGAAACAGCTAATGGTTTAATTGAAAAAGATCCCGGAAAGGATTATATATTAAGGATAGTTTATAGAAAAAATAATGATGAAATATGGAAAGATAAAATGTTATTAGAGTCTATAATCAAAAATATAAAAAGTAGCTTTAATAGATATGGAGCTGCTAGTCTTATAGAATTTCAATCACCATATAAATCGGTAGAATATAGTAAAGAAAAGTTTTTTGATTATTATAAAATATTTGAAAAAGGTTTATGTAGATTTAAAAATACTAAAATAGCTATAATAAATGGATACATAAAAGGTAGCAAAGGAAAAGAATTTTTATTTTCAAATATAGATGACATTGTTAATTTACATAATATCTGCAAAGAGTTAAATCTAAAATTAAAGTTATCAGTTGATTTTACTGATAGTAATAGAAAAAATATTTTAAAAGAAAAATTGGAAGATACAATTAATGCTTTAGCTTCAATTAGAAGCTTTATAGTTGGAATTCATCTTAATAGTATTGATGATTGGAGTAATTATAGGGATATATATGTTGAAGACAGTAGACATGAATATATGAGTATTTATGAATATCCAACAGTATCAACTTTTATGAAAGGGTTAGCTACAATTGTACAGGATGGTAAAATTAGATATTTAATTCCAGAGAAAGTTAAAAATGAAGAGGTACTTGAAGCCTTAATAGATTTATTATATCGTGCTGGATTTAGTTTTGAAAAAGGTGTTGGTGCTGATGAATAGTAGTGAAATAAATATATATGATGAAATTGAATTTGATGCATGGGTTAAAAAGATTAATACTATATTAGATGAAAAGAATTATTGCCATATAATTGAAGAACATTGTCGTGAGATGGACTATAGAAAAAATAAAAGGAAAGATAATTATCTAGAAAATTTACCTCCTAATATTAGTTGGAAGTTGAAAGGAGAATTTTTTCTTTACCAAAAGGAAAAGAAAAAAATGTATTAGATATTAATACTTCAGAAAAAAAGAGAGATAAAGCATATAGATTTATGAGTATATTTATAAGTTGTATTTCAAAAATTGGCGGTAGAGTATATGTTGATTCAATGGAAAATAACGATAACACAATGATTACTTTATTGGGAAGTAAATATAAATGTAGTTTATATGAAAAGCAAGTTAAGTTAAGAGATAAGGCAAAAACCGAAGAAAGAAATATGAGACCTTTATATGATTTAGAATATACTGGAGAATTATACTTTAAAATTTTAGGCGAAAATAAAGATATAAATAAAAAGGATACCTGGGAATTGTTGCAGACAATAGAAATTTCTAATTCAGGGGATATAAAAGGTAAATTAATAGAGCTGTTTTATAAGTTAAGAGATGATGTTATATCTAAAAAGATTATTATAGATCAAGAAATGGAAAAGAAACAAGAAGAGATAAAAAAAGAAATTAAAAAATTGGAAGAAGAGAAGATACGTGAAGAGCAAGTTCGTATAGAAAAAGAAAATTTGATAAAAAAACAAAAGATGCAAGAAAATATAAACAATCATATGGATAAATGGGAGCATATTAATAAAGTTTTAATGTATGTTAATAACTTACGTTCCATGATAGGTGCAAGTGACAACGAAAAAAATCTAATTTTAAAGTATTGTGATTATGTTGAAAAAATCTATAGTAAATCAAAGTTTTATGAAGAAATATTAGAATTTTCACAAAAACTAGACTAATAAGAAGAATAAGTTAAGTAGTTGGTGAAGTAAGTTAAAAGATGAGAAAAAAGAAAAAATTAAGCAGTATAGTGAAAATGAAAAATATATTTTAGTTTAACCTCATCTTTAGATTCCAAGGCACAGGGAAAAGAGGAGAATAGCGTTGCTACTATTCCCCTCTTTTCTTTGTGTCTTGGATTATTAGAGCTCAATAGTTTCGTCATTACCCTGGGTTAGGGTGGGAAACCCCTTTAAAATCAAAGTAATAGATAAAAATTACTGAAGCGAGTTTCGAGCTTGAGTAAGATTTTAGATATTGCTACATTATGATTGAGTAATATTGAAGTAATTACAATTAATGATAATGAAGTTTTCCAAGCAAAATCAATTAGTGTGTATATACTTAGGGCATAATTCAATAATCTTTGATAAATACCAGGATTCGGGTTATTTGTTGATGAATTTGGTAGAATAATGAAGAAATAAATCATGCGGGTTTATAGTGCAGAATGTAGAAGAATACATTTCTAGGAAAAAGAAGATAAGATTAATATACTTTAACATATCAGTTTATAAACAAAATTATAGTTATTATATTTTATTAAAAAAAAATTATATTTATGTTAAAATATATATATTGAGGATAAAAAAGGCGGATTATATTAAATAAGAAGGGGGAAATATGAGGAGTAAGAAAGAAAAGAAAACCAGTAAAATAATAAAAGTAATATATTTTGATGAATGTTCGGCTACAGATTTTTTAGAAATTACAAATGGTGGAAAGGTTAATGTGGTAGATGAGGAGTCTAAAGGGAAAACAAAACAAGTAGATTTTAATATTGCAGAAAAGTTAGGAGTTAAACTGAAACTATTCTCATTTGTAGATACAGGCGTCGAACAGAAATTAAATGGTCAAGCAAAATATTTAGGACAAAGCTTGATGAAAACAACATTATCCAATACTGTTTTATCTGATTACATAAATACGGTAGCGAATGAAGAGAGTATAATGGTATTTAAGGGATTCAAATTGAGTGCATATCCAAATTCTTTAGCTCACTTCAAAATGTTTTCACCTTATAGTATTTTAAATAATGATGACAATGGTAGTTTAAATATATCAAAGCTAGATGAAGCATTAGAAAGTGCAAAAGGATATTATGAATTAATTGCAGAAAATGGAGATAATCCAAAGAAGATTTTAAGATTCAATATAAAGGCATTTAGAAATAATTATGGGATTTCAGATGTAATAAAAATGGACCTAACATATCATGCTATAAAAGTTGGAAGTTTTCCAGAAGAAAGATTAACAATGGAAAATGAGTTCCAACAGTTAAAAAATGATTTAACAGTAATAGAAACATTAGATAATAAAAAGAAAGAGAATATATTGGATGTATATGATGTAATATTAGCGGGGGTAACTAATGAATAATATTACTATTTTTAATGGTCCAAGCTATAAGTTTAAAGAGATAATACCCAATAGAGATATATGTACATTCTTGGAATTAGTAGATGAAGATGATTCAGATAGAAGAACATATTTACATACTGTACCTGGGCAAAATGATATAGACAATAAGGAAAAAGAATATATCAAGAATTTAATAATATATTCAACAGACTATGCTAGTGTAAATAAACATGTAATTTTAAACTTTACTAATTTCTTAGAGAAATGGGAAATAGAAAATATATATGTTCAAAACCCCCAGAGACTCTAGTAAATAATTTATATAAAAGAAATAAGAATATAAAGATAATAAATCATGAATATAAAAAAATTGAACTAGATTTAATAAAAAAAATTATCAATCAATTTTCATTTAAAATCATTGGGCAAGATAGTATAAAGGATGAATTAGGTGCTACACTTTATCAAAATTTAAGGATGGAAGAAAATAAGCCTTTAGTAGTTATGTTATATGGGGAATCAGGTGTAGGGAAAACAGAAAGTGTTAAATTTATTGCAAATTTATTAGAAGAGGACCTGTTTAGAAAACAATTTTCAATGTTCCAAAATGAAGCATATTCTACATATTTGTTTGGAGGAAAACATAACGAACTAAGCTTTGCTCAAGAATTATTAGAAAGAAAATCAAATATTATATTACTTGATGAATTCGACAAATCAAATAATATTTTCTATAGTGCCTTTTATCAAATGTTTGATGAAGGAATTTTAGAAGATACTAATTATAAAGTTAACTTACAAAATTCAATTATCTTTGTACGTCTAATTATAAGACTGAAGATGAAATTAAGAAAAAACTGGGATGAACCAATATATTCTAGATTTGATTCGTTTATAAAATTTAATAGTATTAGCTTGGAAAGTAGAAGAAAAATAATTAATATTCAATTTGAAAGAGAGTATTTAAGGTTATCTGATAAAGAAAAGGAAATAATCGATAAATATAATGGTATAAATGAGATTTTAGACAAGTTAGCTAAAAATAATAATAATATCAGATATATGGGCAATATGCTTCGAAAGATAATATATATTATTATTATTAGGGAGCTTAATAAATAAAGTACTTTAGAAATAATTTCACTTTAATAACCTTGTATCTAATTGTAATAGCGTGTCAGACAAGCTTAGATCTCAAAATACACTGATTAAATGTTAGTAGTAAGTTAATAGAAATCACGTAATGCTTCGGGCAGTATTGTTTTAAAAAACATTAAAAATAAAATCTTAAAGGAGATAACCAATGTCTACAGTAAAATCTTTACTTATTGGAGTTAGCGATTACTCTATGATGAATGAAAATAATTTACCATTTTGTATTAATGATATTTCTGCAATGTCTGAAGCTTTAACTAAAGGTTTAAAAGCTGAAGCCTCTAATATTATTGCATGTGGAGATAATGGAATTGTAACTAAATCTAATTTTCTGGATTCTTTGAAAAAAGCAATTTCTACTGTAAAACCAGAGGATACATTTATATTCTATTTTTCTGGTCATGGAGGGAATTCTGAAATTGGACATTTATTATTGTTGAGTGATGGTTATATAATGACTCAAGAAGTTATAGAATTATTTGAGTCAATCCCTGCTAAAAACAAGATAATTATATTTGATAGCTGTATGGCTGGTAATTTTGAAGTAGTTGAAACACCTATTTTTTCTCAAACTATGCTTTTAGATGACTTCGTTGGTAAGGGATATGCAGTAATTTCATCATGCAATGCGACACAGTATTCTTATGGACATCCAAATAAACCTGTTAGTTTATTTACTAGTTTTTTATGTGAAGCTTTAAAAGATAGGTATATTATACGCGAAGGAAAGAAATCGCTAAATGATATTCAAAAGCTTTTATTTCTTTATTTAAGCATATGGAATAAAAATAACCATAAAAGGATACAGAATCCTATTTATAGAGCCAACCTAGGTGGTACTATATATTTCTCAGTGGAAGATTATACTTCATATAAAATAAAGAACTTTTATGAAGAAACTGAAAAATATACAATTTATTCTGTAAAACCATTACATAGTAGTATTGCTAAAAGATATTCCGCAAGAATAATTTTAAAAGAGCCACTTTCATTTGAGGAAATTGCTCAAATAAATCATGAGGTTGTTGAAAAATTAAAAATGGAAGAATTCTATAATAATTCAAAATCAGAGTTGTACTGGAAAGGAAAACCTGCAAATATAGTGTTTTGTTATTTTGGTCGTGATGAACAAGACATGATTAATAATAATTATATTTGTCATACAACATGGGTGGATAATAGTCAAGATAAAGAATGGTGGTATAAATTATATAATAATTGTGAGGTAATCAAAAATATACACTTTAATGTGCACACTTATTATGATACATTAAAGACTTTCAATGAAGAAAATATTGGAGAAAAGAATTTATTATATAAAAAAACTACAATGATAGTTAAAAATATAGTGACATTAGCTGAGAGTGCTATTAGCTTATACAACGAATTCATTAATAATAGTAAAACAGAAATAGAATTAATACAAGATATGGAAATCTTAATTCCACACATTGAAAAATGGTATTTTTTTGAAACAGAATTAGAGCTACCACCTAAGGAGTTGAAAAAATGGTGTCAATGTTGTTCGAGTCTTGTATCAACGATTCACGATTTTACTTTTTTTTATAATCAAAGGTATATTGATGGAAGAACTAGTGAAAATAGAATTGCATGCATGAATATGACGATAAAGAGATATTATGATGATTTGGAAAAATTAAAAATAGAAGAACAGACTCTAACATTACATGATAAAATTTAGTAATCACTCTAGATAGTTGTGAAATTTCCCAAGGGGTATTAATTTTTAAGGCAAAACTTATGGAATTCGGATATTTAAATATAAAAAATTAAAATTGTGTAAAAATAATACAAGCATAAGTGATTTAAAGAAAGTATTTGATACTGTCAAAGTTCTTTTTAGAATTAGAGATATGTGAATTAAAATAATGGTAGAAATGGCCATAGCTAATCAGTTACATGCGTACTCATTAGCTATTCCTATTTTTTGATTAAAAAGATATTAAATGCACAAATAATTTAAATAATTATTACGGATATTCGATAAAAGATTCAAAAAATGTCTTATTAAATACAAAAAAATCACATTAAATAGAATAAAAATAAGTAAAAGTGCAAAGAATTATATTAACAAATGTGAAAAAATCACGTATAATCTAATTGAGGTGATATTATGTTAGTAAGATTTAGTGTTGGTAATTTTTTATCATTTAAAGATATTCAAGAATTTTCAATGATTAAAGGTAAGGCCAAAAAGAAAGCTGAGAGAATTTTTGATAATGAAAAAATTAAGTTATTAAAGTTTGCTTCAGTATTTGGTGCAAATGCTTCAGGTAAATCAAATTTTGTAAAAGCAATTAATTATTCAAGAAATATAATTTTAAAGGGTGAAATAGATAATATTAGTGCATCAGAATTTAAATTAGATAATGAAAGTAAAAATAAGCCATCATATTTTGAGTTTGAAATAGTGATAGATGATAGAGTATATAGCTATGGATTTGAAATTAGTATTCATAACAAAAAGTTTATTTCAGAATGGCTTATAGAGTTAGAGGCGAATAGAGAAGTAGTTATATTTAGTCGTGATATACCTAATGAAAAATCTAGTTCAGATCTTAAGATTAAAGATCAAGGCAGCAGGAATAGTTTTAATTTATACTTAAATGATTTAGAGTCTAACGATGAAGTTCTATTTTTAAATGAGATGAATAGTAAATCAAAAAGTACTTTATATAAAAAAGAGGATGAATTAATTATTTTCAAAAAGATATATGAATGGTTTCTTAATAAGATTGATGTAAATTATCCAGAAAGGCCTATATCAAATTATTCATATTTTTTAGAGAACAACAATCAAATATGTAAAATTCTACAGTCCTTTGGAACGGGAATTACTAATTTTAAGGTAGAAGATACAAATATAGATGCAATAAAAGGTTTGCCAGGTGATTTAGTTAAAAAGATTATTACAGATTTGGAGAATATAAAGAACTCAGATAATGAAGGGAAAAAAGAAGCTACTATAACGTTAAGAACTCGTAATGCTTATTATATGTTTAATCTTTTAGATGATAATGAAACTATTGATGTTACAACTATTAAATTTAATCATGGAAGTGATGTATTATTTGGATTTGAAGAGGAGTCTGATGGTACTAGAAGATTATTAGATTTAATAGAAATACTATATAATGCAGAAGATAAAGTTTATATTATAGATGAATTAGATAGAAGTTTACATCCGCAATTAACATATAAATTTATTCAAGAGTTTTTAAAGTTAGCTAATAATAGAAATACTCAACTTATAATAACAACACACGAAGCTAGATTATTAGACTTTGAGTTGTTGAGGCAAGATGAAATATGGATTTCTAACAAGGGGGACTTAGGTGATACTTCTTTATATTCTTTAGATGAATACAATATAAGATTTGATAAAAAAGTTGAAAAAGCCTATTTAGAGGGTAGATATGGTGGTGTGCCGATCTTTAGTAGTATCTTTCCAATAGGGGAGGTATAATATGAGAATACCCAAGAAGTATGGTGAGAGAACTTTACATTTTAAAAGTGAACAAATAGAAAAGCCTAAGTATATATTTGTATATGAGGGACAAGAAACAGAAGCACAATATTTTCAAGGGATAATTGATAACAGAGGAATTCTAAATATAAATCCATTAATTGACTTACAACCAATATTACGAAGTCATTTAGAACTTACAAAAAGCCATCCAGTAAATATTTTAAGTTATTTAGAGAGATACTTAGAAAATTATTATTCTATTGATATGATTTCAAATAAAATTGTTGATTTTTGCATTGAGATACTAGATGTAAAAGACAATAGCATTTATACTTCAAAAATGTTAAATGAGGATATTATAAGGTACTTATGCTATATCAGTGAAAAAGATACAAATGAAATAATTAATTTTACCAGTGAAACTTTAATAGGATTAGCAAAATATTTAGAGGATAAAATTCAACTAACTGATCAGATTGATTCAATTATTGAATATATAGAAGACCAAGAGATAGTTTATAATAAGGATATAGATAAAATATGTCTTATCATTGATAGAGATTGTGGAAATGTTAAACCAAATCAATATGATCTAATACTTGAAAAATGTAGAAATAAAGGTATCAACCTATATGTTACTAATCCTAATTTTGAATTTTGGCTTTACCTTCATACTAGAGAAGTTCTGTTTGAGGATCATATTGACTTATTAGAAAACAGAAGAACTGGAAAGAAAAGATATCTTGAGCGTAGATTAAGCGATGCATTTGAAGGATATAGAAAAGATTATATTAAATTTGATAGATTTTTACCTAAGTTAGATATAGCAATAGAGCAAGAAAAACAATTTTGTGAAGATTTAATTGGATTGAAAACTGAACTTGGATCTAATGTTGGTATTTTAATTAGTCAATTAAAAAATAAATAACTATCAATGATAAAAATAGGAATAGCTAATCAGGTACATGCGTACTCATTAGCTATTACTATTTCTTTGATTATAATGGGATTTCCCACCCAAGCCCAGGGTAATCTATGAACTAGAACGTTAATATTAACTAAGTGGCACAAAGATAAATGTGGACTAACAAAAGTTGTTCCACTTTTATCCTTGTGCAAGGTTAAAATAGCCTTAGCTCCTATCACTATATTTGTATCTAAATCATTGATTTTAATTTTTAACTTTAGATGTTTTGTTAATTAGTCTATTTTTATGATTACAAAGGGAAGCTGCGCCTCTAACCCTGCTTAATGCTCCTTAAACTTAAAATTTCAATAAATAGAAAATATGGACTAGCTATAGCTATTCCATTTTTCTATTTATACTAGAGATAAAATTAAACTGAAAAAGGTAGCAATCTAAATCAAATGTTATCTTTGAAACTAGTATTTATTTAGCTTTTAATATGTTTAATCTTATTAGTACTTAATCTTCTATAAAGTAATCACTAACTATTATTATTACTGTAGTTTTAGCAGTTAGATTTTTTTATATCTTTGATATTTAAAGTTCGTATATAATTATCTATAAACTTTGTAATCTAATATAATTTCATCTGATGATATATCTGTAGGGTTTATAACTTATAATTATTTGGGCCCCTTAACCTGTCACCCCAAAAAGTACAGGTCATTAGCTAGAGCTACTAGCAGTCTAAAGGTTTCTCAAAATCGAACCCTTTACGCAGCAAGTATCTCTAAGCATAAGACTAGTACTTTATTTGGGTACCCGACAGGGGGCAATGATCCTTTTAACTATTGATGTTTATTACTTTAACAAAGAAAGTCCTATACTGGTACACAAGGTACTGGCATAGGCCTTTCATTGTTATATACATGTATACTCTAGATGAGCAAGCTTTAAAAGATAAGAAGCTAAGTACTATTTAAATTACAATAGTACTAATACTGAAAAAGCTTTACAAAACCATTATTAATAATTA
>NZ_ASRV01000206.1 GCF_000401215.1 Clostridium sartagoforme AAU1
GTTATAATTGGGGGATACATGAGAATTATTAGCAAAGATTTATCTATAAAAAAATTAACAATATATATATTCACAATAATTTATTTAATTTTCATATTATTAACTTCATTAAATTTTTACTTTTATTCAAGATATGAATTTAACAAAACAGAGAAACTTATTAAAAATTCTAATACTAGTTTAAGTCAGCAAATAACTGAAAAAATCAATACTATTTTAGATATATCTAAATATCCACTTCTTATACCTGAGATAGATAAATTACATAATATATTAAAAACAAATGAAAACTATGAAATAAATAATTATAACTATTTAAAATATCTTTGTGAAATGATATTAATTCAAAATGATTCAATTAACGGAGCATATATTTACGACTTAAAGGGCCGTGGTGTTTTTACTAATAGAAATAGTTCTAATGATGTACTAATAAATCCAACATTATCAGAATGGTTCATAAAAAGTATAGATTCAGATGACTCCACTTCTATATTTAATAATATTAATCCTAAAAGTATATTTGATAATCCTTCATCTAATGATGAAAATTTATTTGTATTAACTAGAAAAATTATAGATATGAGTTCAAATCAGATAACAGGTTTATTAATGGTGACAATACCTGTAGATAATTTTTTAAGTCTACTAAATAACAGTATAATCTTCAACAATCAAGTTCTTTCACTTTATGATTCAACTGGAGAATTAATAACTCAAACTGATGGAGATCTATTGCTAAATAGTACTTATATAAACGATAATCTTATTACTACAGATACTAACCCTATTATTAAGTATATTAATAAGGATACTAGTTATATAGTAACCTCTAACTACATACCTTCCTCTAATTGGATACTTATAAATACTATACCTAAAAATGAAGCATTTAGGTTAAACACTTTATATACTATGTTCTTTATTATAAATTTAATATTTTTCTTAGCTGTATCTATTATCCTTTACTACTTCGTGACAAAAATAATATTTAATCCTATTGAACTATTATCTAGAAATATGAAGTCTAATAACTTAGAAGAAAATCTAGATAAAGAGGTGATTTACGATAAAAATGATGAAATAGGTGTATTAGTAAAATCTTATAACAAAATGAAAAGTCATATTAATTATCTTATTAATATTAACTATAAAACTCAAATTGAGCAAAAAGAATTGGAGCTTAAGCAATTACAAAATCAAATAAATCCTCACTTCATATATAATACTTTAGAGTCTATTCATATGATGGCTGAAATAAATGATGATATGGAGACATCAATTATGGCAGAATATTTTGGTGAAATAATTAGATATAGTATGAATCGTAGAGTTAACACTGTAACTTTAAAAGAAGAAATTAAAATTATAGATAATTATATATATCTACAAAAAATAAGATTTGATCAATTATTCTATATTGAAAATATGATTCCTGAGGAACTATTAAACTGTGAAATAACAAAAATGATTATTCAACCCTTAATTGAAAATGCAATTTATCATGGTCTAAGTGAATGTAGTGGAAATGGGAAAATAATAATCCAAGGAACAAGAGTTGATAATAATCTTTTATTAACTATATCTGATAATGGTATTGGAATATCAGAAGAAAAATTAGAAGAATTAAATGACTATATAAATGATAATAATAATAATAGCTTTAATGGCATTGCATTAAGAAATATAAATAGAAGATTAAAACTTAACTATGGTGAAAATTATAACCTTAAGATATTTAGTGTTGAAGGAAAAGGAACATCAATGGTATTGACATTACCATTCATAGTTAAAGAGTAAATATTAAAACAAAAAAAGATGATGTAACCATAATTTATAGTTACATCATCTTTTTACTAACTTATATATTTAAATCTCTTAATCTATGAATCATATCAATTTGATTACTATACATATCTTCTCTTTCATTTATATAAATTCTCTTTAATTCTTCATCTTTTTCCCTTAAAATTTTATCATCCATATCTTTTATTAATTCACCTATTCTAAAAAGATGTAGAGCAAGTTCAAGGGCATTTTTTTCATTCTTCATCAAATTCCTCCATTTACCAATATAATAAATTAATTTATTATTTGCTCTTATTATTTAAATACCTTATTGGTACCATTCCTCCAAATATGAGGACTAAGTTCACAATTATTACCATTACATAAAGAACTTGTGCTGCTGGATCTTTTCCTACTAATATTAATCCTAATATTGAGATTCCAAGCATCCCAAATGATATAGATTGAATAAATTTCACAAAAGTAATTATTGACTTTAACTCTATATTACTTTGCTTTTTAATCTTTCTTGTTCTATTTTCTCTACATGATGACATGCTACATAGCCTCCTTTATATTCAACCAAATCTGGCTCTTCTTTTTCACATTTCTCAGTATAATAAGGACACCTAGTATGGAACTTACATCCTGATGGCGGATTAATTATACTTGGCATATCTAAAGTTCTTAATGGTAACTCCTTAGATCCTCCATCTGATCTCTTTCCTACACTTTGTGGTACAGCAGCTAATAATGCATGGAAGTATGGGTGCTTAGGATTATCTATAGCATCATATATATTATTTAATTCAATAACTCTTCCAAGATACATAACTACTAATCTACCATTCTTAGCTATATATCTAGCAGTAGCTAAATCATGAGTTATATAAATAAATGATATATTATATTTCTTATTCATCTTTGTCATTAAATCTATAAGGGAAATTCTTAAAGATACATCAACCATTGATACTGGTTCATCAGCCACTATTAGCTTAGGCTTAACAGATAGGGCTCTTGCTAACAATATTCTTTGTCTTTGTCCACCACTTAATTGATGTGGATACTTATATAAAAACTGCTCTTGTGGAACTAGTCCAACTTCTGCAAAATACTCTTTTAATATTTCTTCTGCCTCTTGCTTATTCTTAGCAATCTTATGTTGTAATAAAGGCATAGATAGGGATTGAAATATTGTTCTATTCGGATTTAATGCCGCAAATGAATCTTGATGAACCATTTGAACTCCCAATCTATACTCCTTAAATTCGGCCTTTTTTAATTTGCTTATTTCTTTTCCTTTATATAATATATTTCCTTTTGTTTGCTTATGAATTCCAACTATAAGTTTCCCTAAAGTGGTTTTACCACAACCACTTTCTCCTACTACAGCTACGATTTCCCCCTCTTCAACTTCTAAATTAATATTAGATAAAACCTTAACTTTTTGTTTCTTATTTACTCTATTATCAAACTCAATATCTAAGTTTTCTATTTTTAATAAGCTCATTTTATGCACCTTCCTTTCCTACTATTTCAAGGCGTTCTGCTAGTGTATAACATCTAGTACATTTCTCATCATTTATTTTATACATTACTTTAGTTTTCTCCCTATCAGCTTCACAATTTCCTTCTAAGAAAATACTGCATCTTGGAGAGAACTTACACACCTTAAAATCTTGAGTAAGGTTAGGTGGATTTCCTGGTATAGCCTTACGCTTTGTAATATCATCATTTAATGTTGGGATTGCATTTAATAATCCCTTCGTATATGGATGTGATGGGTCTCTAAATACTTCAGTAACATCTCCATATTCAACTAATTCACCAGCATACATAACAGCAATTCTATTTATTATTCCTGATATAACAGAAATATCATGAGTTAAGAATATTAATGTCACACCTAATCTTTTATGAATATCCTTTAATAAGTCTAAGATATACCATTGAGTTATAACATCTAGAGCTGTCGTAGGCTCATCTAATAAAATTACTTTTGGGTCTAATATAAGACTTAATGCAATTAATACTCTTTGTTTCATACCACCACTTAATTGATGTGGATAATATTCTAATACATTAGTATCTAATCTTACAAACTTTAATACCTCTTCTGCTTTATTTATTATTTTTTCCATAGACATATCTGGATTGTGAGCTAATACAGTTTCTACAAAATGCTCCTTTATTTTCAACACTGGATTTAATGCATTTTGTGCAGCTTGGAACACAGTAGCTATCTCCATCCACCTATATTCATTAAACTCATTAACATTCAAATCTAATAAATTAATCTTATTGTCATTATCATCATAGTAATAAACTTCCCCTGATGTTATCTTTCCTGGAGATTGTACAAGATTTAATATTCCAGCAGCAAGAGTGGATTTACCACTACCACTTTCTCCTATTATTCCCACTACCTCATTTTTATATATTGTAAACGAAACATTATCACATGCTTTCAAATTCCCATTCTTTAAAAAGAATTCTATTGTAATATTTTTTACTTCTATTAATGGCTTCATAATATATCCTCCTATTTGCGTAGCCTTGGATTCATAGCTTCATCTAAGCCATTTGCAAAGAAATAGCATCCTAATTGGAATAATACAATTCCCATTATTGGTGTCATAAAATAAACTATTGGTCCAAGACCTCCATATAAAACTGCTGATTGTGACATTGCCATTTGTATCATCATTCCCCAGTGACTACCTTGGAATGGAACTAATCCTAAAACCATTAAAGAAACTGATGTCATTATGGCACCCTTCATTATAGAAATAAAGTTAATGGCTATAAAGGAAGTTATATTCGGTACTATATCTTTTAATATAATATTCACTGTACTAATTCCCATTACTCTACTAGCTTCAATAAAATCTTTATTTCTAATTACAAGAACTTGAGACCTGATAGCTTTTGCAAGCCCTGCCCAAGACCATAAACTTAATACTAAACCAAATAATACATCGTTACTAACATTGATAACCATAGATAAAACCATTGTTACTGGTAATGTTGGCATTGTTAATACTATATTAGTTATTAACATTAATATTTCATCTATTTTCCCTCCAAGTAAACCTGCCGTAATACCTATTCCACATGCAAATATTATGGAAAATAGAGCTGCATAAAATGCTACTAATAAAACTGATCTTGAACCATTAATAAATAGCGATAATATATCTCTTCCAGCATAATCTGTACCTAACCAATGCTCTACTGAAGGTGCCTTTAATCTATCTAAATAATTTGATGCTGGATCTGGAACTATCATAGGTCCAAATGTAGCTAGTAATAAAAAGAATACTAATATCAAAAAACCTACTCTAGCCATTTTATTTCTCCAAATTACTTGAAAAAACTCTTTTAATGAAGTTAAAAATGATCCATCTTTTTCAAAAATTTTTGTTTTATTATTTAAACTTAATGAACTACTCATAATTTATTTCTCCCTTAACCTTGGATTTAACCTAGTATTTAAGAACTCTGCAAAAAGTCCTGATAGTAATACCATAACTATTATCATTAAAAACATACCTTGCATAAGTGTATAATCTCTTCTTGAAATAGCTGTAGTTAAATAAAAACCAACTCCTGGATAAACAAATAAATTTTCTATTAAAGGTGAACCTCCAAACATCATTCCGAATGAAATTGCAACACTTGTTACCATTGGAAGCATTGCATTTCTACCTAAATAGCTAAATATTATACGTTTGTTGGATATCCCTCTTGCCTTAGCATAATTTATATAATCTTCTCCTAGGACTGATAAACAGTTTGCTTTCATTCCCATTATCCATCCTGCTAATGTAGTTAAGAAATATGCTAATATTGGTAGAGCAGCATGGCTTAATACGTTCATTATAAATTTAAAATTAAAGCCAGGAGTTATTGATGAACTATATGCTCCTTTTGATGGAAATAAACCAAGAGTAAGTGAAAATAATAAAACTAATAAATATGCAACTATATAGTCTGGAATAGATCCTAATACAGCTTGATATCCTGTTAGTATTCCATCAAAAATTTTACTCCTTTTCCAAGCAACATATATACCGAGAATTATGCCTACACTAAATGATAGGAGTAATGATATCGAACAAACTAATAAAGTCCATGGTAATGCTCCTAAAACTATCTTTGTCACTGATTCCTTAAATGACATTGACTGTCCTAAATTACCAGTGGCAATTCCCTTAACATATGAAACAAATCTTTCTAATATCGGTTCATCTGGATCATAATTTAAGGCTAATTTCGCTTTATTATAGGCTTGATCATAAGTTAATTGACCTGTTCTTATATAATCTTGTGCTAATGTTTCTACTGGGTCACCAGGCATAGCTTGTATAACAAAGAAAATTAATAGTAATGAAGCTAACATGGTTAAAAGACAAGTAGCTAACTTTTTCATTTTAATCACCTCTTATTTATAAGTAAGGGCCGTTTAATAACAGCCCTATAATAATTTCTTTAACTTTGTAATTACTTAATGTAATATATTTCTTCTCCTCTTAACATCTTTCCTAAAATAGCACTAGTTGTACCTGACCAATAGAAATCACTTAATTGTTCTCCTGTTGGTGATTCTGACATTGAAAGTTTAGGATCATGAATTCTATATACATAATATTTTTCAGTTACAGGTATAAACCATACATTATCATTATAAAATTGAGCAAATTCTTCTGTAATATTTGTTATTTCCTCATCTGTTGAAGCATCAAATAATGCTGTTAACTTATCTGTATAATTAAAGGCTTCTCCAGTTTCTTCATTATTCCAAACTAGTTTTCCTTGTTCAGGAAATTCTAAATTCATTCCTCTCTTACCATACCACCAAACTCCGTTATATGCTTCGTGTGGATGTTGAGTACTAGTTACTGTTGCAAATCCGTCTATAACCATATGCCCTTCACCAGATGTTGCATAGTCGTTATATGCAGCTGCTTCTTTTGGTGTAAATACTGCATTTAACCCAAAATCTTTCATCATATTTGCTGCAGCTTCTCCCATTACAACATATGCTGGATATTCACCTACACCAGCAACTATAATTTCTGGACTTTGACCATCTGCATCAACCCAGCTATTACCTTTCTTTGTCCATCCTGCTGCTTCAAGATACTCTGCTGCTTTTTCTAAATTAACATCATAATTCTCTAATGTATTTAAGAAGTCTTTATCTAAATACTTATCTCTTATTGATGGTGGTAATCCTAAAGCATATTCATCTCCTTTTACCATTCCTGGTTCTGATACTGGAGCTATTTGAGCTGTATCAATTATATATGATATTGCTTTTCTAACATTAACATCGTTAGTTGGATACTTTTGAGTATTCATAGTAAATCCTAATGAACTGAATTCTGGAACTACCATTTGTCTAATTGTATCAGAATTATTTTCTGCTACCTTTTGAGCTAAATCTGGAGATAATCCCATTCCTTCTGCATCATAATCTCCATTGGTTATTGCAAGTGCTGTAGATTCTGTACTTGTTGGTCTAATTCCTCTAATTTTTTCTATATAAAGAGGGATCCTATAATATGGATTTTGTTCAAATATAGTTTCTGCTGAAGTAATAACTTTAGGCACATATGCTCCTGAACACTTTATACTTAATATATCTGGTAAATAATTATTTATTTTTGTAGTTACCTCAGCTACATTTAAATCTCCTTGCTCAGTAAATTTATAATTTCCATTTTCATCAACTTCTCTGCTGTTCTCAAATTCTTTTTGATATCCTTTGGCAAATTCTCCATATTCAGATGCTGGATATTTCAAAGCTGTTTTTAGTATATAATCAAGTAATAGAGCTGAATCTTTAATATATTTAATCTCTACTGTTAAATCATCTACCTTAGTTACAGATTCAGCATAATATGCAATATTATTTACTGTCATATCTATGAATATAGTAGTCATTAGATCATCTGCTGTTATAGCACTACCATCACTCCATTTAAGATCCTCTTTTAGCTTCAAAGTTAAAATTTTATTTTCAAAATTATAACTTTCTAATAATGATGGTTTAAATGTTTTTTCAGGCTGTGAGCTATAATCACATAAGTAATCATATATTATTGGTTCTGTTGACCAGTCTGGACCACCATTAACTAATGGATTTCCATGCCCTGCTGGTGCTGGAGTAAATGATACCATTGTACTTAATTCAGTTCCTTTAACGTCAGCCCTTTCACCTTCAAGCTTAGCATTAGTTAATGCTGTTTCCACACTAACAACTGAATCTAAAATTGATTCTGATTTTGTCCCAGAATCTTTGTTTGAGTTACTACAACCAATTAATGAAGTTAAACTCATTACTAATACCATAGATACTGATATAATTGTTTTCAACTTATTACTTTTCATTACGTTCCCCCGTATAAATTTAAAATTTATTTAGTTGATAATCTAAGTGTACATTCATGAAAATCGTGTGTAAACGTTTCGTAAGCGAGTGGATAATTATAGTCTATATATATTAAATTTTGTTTATTTTTTAGTTATTTATAATTAATACTTATTATAAAACTCTGTTTTTCTTACTACTCCTTTTTCCCCGTTATTCCCCCTCCTATATTGAACTTTACTATGGCTTTCTAAAAAATAGAGGCTGTTAAACTATCAGCCTCATTAAAATAAATTTACTTTAACCTTTATATCTTACTTACTAAATTCTATATTATAGCTCTTTCTCTGTAATACTCTAGACTAATTTAAAATAAATTAACTTCCCTGAATTATCTCCATATAAGTTCACATTAATTCCAGCATTCATTAATACTCCACCAGATATTAATTCTTCAGTTTCTTCATTTTTATAAAATTTATCTTCTATTAATCCTTTTAATTTTATTCTTCTACTATGATGATTTGGTCTGCCAAATACTTGTATACAAGTAACTAAAACTTCGCTCTTATCCTTAGATACCACTGCCCAAGCATCAAATGAGTTGTTTTCAGAAAAACTTTCTAATCTATAATACTCCCCTCTTCTTACTAAATCATTATATTTATGGTACATTTCTATTTGTTTTGGTATCATTTCTCTATCTTCATTAGAAATTTTAGTTACATCAAGTTCATACCCAAATGTTCCTGCTAAAGCTACATATCCTCTTGTTTCAAAAGGTGTTGTTCTTCCTACTGTATGATTTGGACAATCACTAACATGAGCTCCTATAGCTGAAAGTGGATATACCATTGCTGTACCTTCCTGAATTTTTAATCTTTCTATAGCATCAGTATCATCAGAACACCAAATTTGAGGACTATAATAAAGCATTCCTGGATCAAATCTAGCTCCACCACCAGAACAATTTTCTAGTAAAATATATGGAAAATCTTTAGTTAATCTATCCATCATATCATAAACAGCTAAAACATATCTGTGTACTAATTCCCCTTGATTTTCTACTCCCAATCCATAACTTCCCAAGTCAGTTAACTGTCTATTCATATCCCATTTTACATATGTTATATTTGCACTAGACAAGATTTTCTTTATACTTTCATATATATAATCTACTATTTCTTTTCTCGATAAATCTAATACATATTGTTCCCTACATAAGGCTGGCTCTCTTCCTTGTATTTTAATACACCAATCTGGATGCTTTCTAAATAACTCTGAATCTCCTGATATCATTTCTGGTTCAATCCATATTCCAAATTCCATTCCAAGCTTATTTACTTCATCAACTAAATGTTTTAATCCACCATTTATTTTATCTTCATTTACAAACCAATCTCCTAAGGATGAATTATCAGAATTACGTTTTCCAAACCAACCATCATCCATGACTAACATTTCAATCCCAAGCTTTGATGCTTCCTTTGCAATATCAATTAATTTATCTGTATTAAAATCAAAATAAGTAGCTTCCCAGTTATTTATTAATATTGGTCTTTTTTTATCCTTATATTTTCCCCTTATTAAATGATTACGATATAAGTCATGGAAGGTTCTTGTCATTTTTCCTATACCCTCATTTGAATAAACCATAACTACTTCTGGTGCAATAAATTCTTCATCTTTATTTAGTATCCAACTAAAATCTGTTGAATTTATTCCCATTACAAATCTTGTTGTATTAAATTGACATCCTTCAACTTGAGAAAAGAAGTTTCCTGAATAAACAAAATTAAAACCATATACATTTCCATAATCATCGTTAGCTTTGTTATCTAGCAATGCTATAAATGGATTATCTTGATGACTTGACTCTCCTCTTATAGTTGATACCGCTTGTTTTCCATATCCTATTTTTTTCTTTGAATATGCCTTTCTCTAGCCCAAGATCCATGAAGTGATATCATATCATAATCAATTCCTTCAAACTCAACACAAGTTGATAAAACCTTAGTTAAAGTGATTTTATCTTCACTGGAATTTTTAATTCTAACACTTCTTGTAATAGCATCTAATTCTTCAAATACTGTATAAACAAGAATAACTTCTAAGTTTAAGTATTTATCTATACATGTTACTTCAAGTGTTGTACATTCATTATCATTTCCATAAGTAGACGGTAATCCTTTAAGTCCTCTTTTGCCTTTATATATTTCATGTGATTTATATTCAAGTTTTACTTGTGAATGCCCATTTTTATCTTTAACTTGTATTGATGATTCTCTAAAATCACCTATTCCATGTGTAGAATACTCCATTGGAAAACTATCATAAAAAGATACTCTATCCCTATTATTTTTAGTTGGATAATATGGCGGTTCCTCAAGCTCATTAAGTAATTTATATTTTCATCTATTACTTTCTTTCCAAAATAAACATGTCCTAAAAACTTTTCTTCATCTACTATAGCCATAATGTATGATGTATCTTTAGCATCAAGCTTAAATACATTATATTTCTCTATAAATTTTATCCCCATAATAATTCCTCCTCCATCATGATATTTTTATATTTAGTATTTCTTTGTAATCAATTAAATAATGCTTCTTATAAATTTACATTATTATTTTTTCTATATACCTTAGACCTATTAAATTCTAGTATTTTATACTACAGGATAACTTTTTAGAACTATTATGTTTCCTTTGATTGAATACTCTCCTAAATTTGCTGGAATTAAATAGCTATCTCCCATTTTTATAGTTTCCTTAAAGTTTCTTCCTTCTATTATTCCTTCTCCTTCAACACAAGTGTACATATAAAATTTCTCTAAATTACTTGCATCTTTGTATTCTGAAGTGATAATTATTTTTTCTATTCGAAAATATTCATTTTTACATAGTAAACTATGACTATATCCATCATGCTTTACTTCTTCATTTTTACTTAAATTTTCACATTGAAGATCAAAATTTATAACATCTAATGCTTTTTGTACATGAATTTCTCTTGGTCTTCCATAGTCGTATACTCTATATGTTACATCACTATTTTGTTGAATTTCTGCAATTACAACTCCTTCACATATAGCGTGAACTAATCCACTTTTTATTAAAAAGCAATCTCCTTTTTTAACTTCTATTTTATTTAAGCAAGCTTCTACATTATTATTTTTTATAGAGTCTTCAAACTCTTCTTTAGTACAGTTTTTTGTTCCTACAATTAAAGCTGCACCTGGCTTTGCATCCATTACATACCAAGCTTCTGTTTTACCATAGTCCCCTTCATATTTTGCAGCATATTCATCTCCAGGATGAACTTGTACTGATAACTTTTCTTTTGAGTTTATAAGCTTTATTAAAAGTGGGAACTTTTCAAGAGTCACTTTTTTCCCAACAAGGTCATGCCCATATTTACTTATTAAAACGTCAAATTTTATTCCTTTCAATTCTCCATTTTCAACTGTTCCTATTCCATTTGGATGACATGCGATATCCCATGTTTCTCCTATTTCTCCTGCTGGCATATTATCTCTAAAGACCTCAAAATCTCTACCGCCCCATATTTTTTCATAATATAAATTTTTAAATCTAATTGGATACATTAGTTTCTCCTCCTTATATTGCGTATTTAAAATATAATGGGAAAGCTACATTTCGCTCTTAATTACACGACTCCACATCAATGCGAATTATTAGCTAGAAATGTAGCTTAAAGTTGACTTTTATACCTATAATATTGTCATAATCCAAGTATTGAAAGTCTTAAATAACCAATTATATATTTCAATAACTTAAATAAAGTTATAATTTTATCTAAATTCTATATCGTCACCGTGCACTAATTCAGAATTTTCTTTTATATATTTAACCAATTCATCTACTTGTGCATATGCTACTGCAACATATGTATCTGCTGCACCATAGTAAATAGCTATTCTTCCTGTTTCTGCATCTTGTAGTGTTGCACAAGGAAATGCTACATTTGGAACAAATCCTGTTGTTTCATAATCTTTTTCTGGAGTTAATAGGTAATCTCTTGTTCTATATAAAACTTTTGCTGGATTTTCCTTATCTAAGATAGCAGCTCCCATACTATATACAAATCCATTACATGTGCCAGATACACCATGATAAAATAGCAACCATCCTTCTGATGTTTCTATTGGAGTTGCTCCTCCACCAATTTTAGTTCCTTGCCACCAGCCTGAGCCACCTTTACTCATAACTCTTCTATGTCTTCCCCAGTGAACTAAATCTGGACTTTCGCTTAAGAATATATCTCCAAATGGAGTATGTCCACTATCACTCGGTCTACTTAAAAGCATATACTTTCCATTAATCTTTCTTGGAAACAATACTCCATTTCTATTAAATGGAATAAATGGATTTTCAAGTCTAACAAATTCTTTAAAATCTTTTGTAGTTCCAAGTCCAAGTGATGCTCCACCAAATTCAGCACACCAAACAATATAATAAGTATCTTCAATTTTGACTAATCTTGGATCATAAGAATAATTCGGTTGATAATCATTTCCATTTTCATCTTTCCAATGAATTTCCTCATCCTCAATCTGCCAAGCTAGTCCATCTTTACTTCTACCAACATGTAACTGTGGCTTACCATTTTTATGGTCTGCTCTAAATATTCCGATAAACCCATCTTCGCAAGGTAATACTGCACTGTTAAATATTCTCGCCGATTTCTTTGTAGGATTCCATTTTATAATCGGATTACCATCATGTCTCCATACTACTCCGTCAAATCCTTGTGGCTTATCTTGCCAAGGTATATTATTATTTTTTTCTCCCAATATTCTTACATTTTCCATAAGAGCCCTCCTAATTTTCATATACTTAAGATAAATATAAACTTGTTAACAATTACATACTTAATCTACTATTTATTAATTTTAATTTCTATAATTAAGCTATTTATACTTTATTATTGTTTATATTTCTGTAATAATGCTATATTTAATAATATATTATTCCCAAATATCCTCTCCGAAGGATTCTATAAATGTAGTTAATTCGGTTGCCATTTCCTCAGCTTCTGGAATTCTTATATGACCTGGAGTTCCACATCCATTTCTTTTAAACTTATATCTAACTATCTTTTTATCATTTAAATCGCTTACCATTTCATCAAGAGCATCATCCCATCCCTTACTATGACCTAAAATAGTTGTTATAACTATAAATAACGCCTTGGGATACTTACTTCTTAAGTTTCTTATTATATCAGCATATTTAAACTTCCATATACTTCTTCTCTCTTTATCTTCATCTATATAATTTTCAGGATGCGCATCATTTTGCCCTAAAGCCATTATAACTACATGTGGTGTGTATCTAGAAAAATCCCATTTATTACATCTACCAAGCTCTGGATTATATCTTAATTTATCATAAGTCGATTCCAACCCTAAATAACCCCTTGATGGATTAAAGTAACCTGTTCCATCCATCACTGCAATTCCACCTTGAGCATTATTATTAATATCTGCCTCTAAATTTCTTGCTGTTATCATTGAATATGAATACCATGAATTAGAGTAAATTCCTTCATGTTCTTCTGGATCTACTTTACCTACATAATCTATTGCCTCAGAAACTTCTCCTGCTGAAACAGAATCACCAAAACACTCAATTCTTCTATTACTTTTTAATTCTTGTGCTTCAGTATAGCAATCCTTATCTATTATAATTCCATGAAAATCAAAATAATGAGCTGAATCAGACCTTTTATATAAAGTTAATTCATGTAATCTGTCATCTAAACCTTCAGCAATATCAATAATTATATCTTTGTTATGTTCTTCTATTATTGCCTTCCCTTTTATTTCATTATCAATAATAAATCCAATAGCATTTTCATAATGGTTATGATAATTTTTTATAGCAATCTTTAAACTTGTTCCTCTAAATTTAATCCTTATCATGCTTCCAGCATAAATAATAGTTGGAGTCTTTGGATTTTCAAAATCAATTCTCCCACTATATTGATAATTAGAGTTATCAGCCTCTATAAATTCGTAATTCTTCCTATCTAATTCTTCTAAGTACATACTTAACCTCATTCCCTAGGATACTAATAATCCCAATATATATATTTCTGATGATTTTTCTTCGTTAATTACATTTATTTTAATATTGTGATTAGATATATTTTTAGATTCAACTAATAACTCTGTTGCTGAATAGTCTCCCCATCCATTTTCAAAAAAAGTATCTATTATAACTGGCTCATTTTCATCTACTATTACTTCCATTTTTCCTGCTGTTTCTTCAACTAATTTTCTATATAATATAAATATATTCTTTCCTTTAATATCTACCTCTAAAGAAGCTTTGTCCCCTTTTTCTAAACAACATTTCCACCCTTCAGTAAATACTTGAAATCCTACATTATCTTTAATAAATCCTTCTATTTTTTAACTTCTAAATTTCTATTATTTCTTATTATTCCATTAATATAATCTTCACCAAATATTGAATTTTCAGATTCTATTTCTCTAGTCAATGCTTCAGTATCCTCAAATTTATTTATGTTATTTAATATGTTCTTTATAAAATCAATTAATATCTCTGATATTATAAAATGTCCATAATCATTTGGATGTACTTCATCAGTAGCCACATCTTCCCACTTTAAATTCCCTTTTTCTATTTCTGCTTTTACAGTATTTCTAAAACTTATCATTGGAATGTTGTACTTATTTCCAATTTCTATTTGTTGCTCTTGAACATTACTACAATCAAAATTACTCATAAATATTTCTATTATAGCTATAGGCTTTTCTGCTGATAATATTCTTCTTATTAAACTTTCATAAGCTACCTTATCATAAATAGTATTTTTATCGTTTACAGCAAAATCAATAAATACTATATCTGGATTATGAGATAATACCTGTTTTTCAACTCTATGAACTCCTATAATTGATCCTGTAGCTCCAACCCCTGCATTTATATACCTAACATTTACATCGCTAAATGTATTCTTAAACCATAAATAAGTTCTACTTGCATAACAGTCTTCTTGCTTAGTTGCATTACATCCCTGAGTTATAGATCCACCTAAAAAAGCTACTGTTATATCTTGTCCACTTTTCGCCTTTTTAATTACCTCAGCAATTCTTGATATATCTCCACTACTAACTAAGGAATTCTTTATCATTTCTTCTGTAATTAAATATTCCATATTAAAACCTCCATAAAACACTAATCTTAAATAGTTAAAGTTTTTAATTATAAATAAAATATATATCTTATCTAGACAAAGATATATAGAAGTTAATTTTATTCATATAAATCTACTATAAATCTGAAAAAATGCTTACTTATAATTTTCAAATTTTTATACTCTTTTAGCAATAAAAAAAAGCGTAGCCCTTAAGCTACGCTTCTATAACAATTAGTTGTTTACTATTAAACATTCTCCAGTCATTTCAGCTGGTTTATCTAATCCCATTTCATTTAACATTGTAGGAGCTATATCAGCAAGTTTTCCTTCTTTTAAGCTTCTACCTTCAGTTCTATTTGATACCCATATAAATGGAACTGGGTCAGTTGTATGAGCTGTGAATGGGTTTCCTGTTGAGAAATCAATCATTATTTCTGCATTACCATGGTCTGCAGTTACAAATAAAGTTCCGTCTTTTTCTAAAATTTTATCTGCAAGCTTACCTAGGCATCCATCAACAGTTTCTATAGCCTTAACTGCAGCTTCCATTACTCCTGTATGTCCAACCATATCTGGGTTAGCAAAATTAAGTATAATCATATCATACTTATCTTCATTAATTCTATTAATTAATTCTTCTGTTACTTCATAAGCACTCATTTCTGGTTTTAAATCATAAGTTGCAACTTTTGGTGATGCTATAAGAGCTCTATCTTCACCTGGATTTTCTTTTTCAACTCCACCATTAAAGAAGAATGTAACATGGGCATATTTTTCTGTTTCAGCAATTCTTAATTGATTTAATCCCTTGCTTGATACATATTCTCCTAAAGTATTATTTATGCTTTCTGGTCTATATGCAACATTAACGCCCTCTAAAGTCTTATCGTATTGAGTCATTGTTACAAATGTTAAGTTTAAAGTTTCTCTCTTAAATCCTGCAAACTCTTTATCGTTTATAGCTCTAGTTATTTCTCTAGCTCTATCTGGTCTAAAGTTAAAGAATATTACTGAGTCTCCATTTTTAATCATTCCATTTGAATCTACAACAGCTGGTAATACAAACTCATCTGTTTTATTATCATGATATGATTTTTCCATTGCTTCTACTGCTGAAGTTGCAATTTCACCTCTACCAAGTACCATTGCATTATATGCAAGTTCTACTCTTTCCCATCTGTTATCTCTATCCATTGCATAATATCTTCCTGAAACAGTAGCAATTTTACCTACTCCAATTTCATTCATGTAATTTTCAAGCTCTACTACGAAATCTTTTCCTGATGATGGTGGAACGTCTCTTCCATCCATGAAGCAATGTACATATACTTTTTTTAATCCAGCGTCTTTAGCTAGTCTTAATAATCCTTTTACGTGATCTATATGTGAGTGAACACCACCATCTGATAATAGGCCCATTAAGTGAAGTGCTGAATTTTTTTCTTTTGCATTATTAACTGCAAGAGTTAATGCATCATTCTTGAAGAATCCACCTTCCTTAATTTCTTTTGTTATTCTTGTTAATTCTTGGTATATAATTCTTCCTGCACCTATATTTAAATGTCCAACTTCTGAGTTACCCATTTGTCCATCTGGTAGTCCAACATATAATCCACTTGCTTGTAATTGAGTATGTGGATATTTTCCAATTAATCTATCAAAGTTTGGTTTTTTAGCTGCTTCTACAGCATTTCCATCTGATTTTGGAGCTATTCCAAATCCATCTAATATCATTAACATTACAGGTTTCTTCGCCATAATTCCCTCCAAATTTTTATCAAAATCTATATTTGACAATATTTTAGTATTATCTTTCTTAATTTATATCTATATTATACTATAATTAGTGACTTTAAACAATAAAAGCACTTATGAGGTAAACCTTTGCAACAAATTATTTTAATCCTTAAAAAGAATATTTTAGAATTTTTGATTTTTTTCTTTGAAAGTGCTAAAATATGACTTTTTTAGTAGTACAATACAAAACATATTCTTTCCATCAATCTCAAGATTACTTGGAAACTCTATAAATCCATATTATATCAAAGAAGCAGCTAATGTTTCTCTATAAAAGTACCTCTAACCTTATATTAAAAGATTAGAGGTACAATTTTTACATAGCTCTTTCAAAAACTAGTATTAATAATTAACTATTTGTGAGAAATCAGCTGCTACTAAGCTAGCGCCTCCAACTAAAGCACCATCTATATCGGACATAGCCATTTGATCTTTAATTGTGTTTGGCTTAACTGATCCACCATATTGAATTCTAACTTTATCTGCTACTTCTTTTCCAAACATTTCAGCAACAACATTTCTTATTGCCATTATTGTTTCGTTAGCTTGTTCGTTTGTTGCAGTCTTACCTGTTCCTATTGCCCAAATTGGTTCGTATGCAATAACTACCTTTTCAGCTAATTCATTTGATAAACTATCTAAATCTGCTTTAATTTGAGCTCCAACAACTTCGTTAGTTGTTCCATTTTCTCTTTGTTCTAAAGATTCTCCACAACAAAGAATTGGAATTAAGTTATGAGCAAATGCAGCTTTAACTTTCTTGTTTAAAGCTTCATCAGTTTCATTGAAGTATTCTCTTCTTTCACTATGTCCTAAAACAACATAGCTAACCCCCATAGCTTCTAACATTCCTGGAGCAACTTCTCCTGTGAAAGCTCCTTTTTCTTCAAAATGCATGTTTTGAGCAGCAACCTTAATGTTTGATCCTTCTACTGCTTTTAATACAGCATCTAAACAAACAAAAGTAGGGCATACTACTACTTCACATGTAGCATCTTTTACTAATGGTTTTAATTCTTCTATAACTTTTACAGCTTCAGCTGGAGTATAATGCATCTTCCAGTTTCCTGCTATTATTGCTTTTCTCATTTAAATCACCTCTTATATTTAATTTGAATAATGAAGGAGTGAAAGAATGAAAAAATTAAGGTAATTATTCACCGAAGCTGAATAATTAAAATTAAATTCAATTTATAATTTGACTTAAGTAGAATTATAAATATTTTTTTATTTTCTTAATCCAGTTCACTGGATTATTTCCTCAACACTCTCATTTATAGTTGAAAGTATAACTTTTAACTATAATTTTCACTTTTTCATTCTTCACTTTTAATAACTAAACTCGTTTTATTTATTATTTAGCGCTTCTATTCCTGGTAATGCTTTTCCTTCTAAGAATTCTAGAGAAGCTCCACCACCTGTTGAGATGTGAGTCATTTTATCTCCAAATCCTAAGATATTAACAGCTGCAGCTGAGTCTCCTCCACCAATAACTGTTGTAGCATCTGCATCTGCCATAGCTTTAGCAACTGCAATTGTTCCTTTGTTAAAGTTTTCGAATTCGAATACTCCCATTGGTCCGTTCCATATAACTGTTTTAGCATCTTTAATTGCATCTGCATATAAAGTTTCTGTCTTTGGTCCGATATCTAATCCCATGCTTCCTGCTGGAATATTTTGATCTTCTGTAACTACTGGTTCAACATCTTTGAATTCTGCAGCAACTCTGTGGTCAACTGGTAATAAGAATTTAACTCCTTTTGCTGCTGCCTTTTCAATCATTTCCTTAGCATATTCAACTCTATCAGCTTCTACTAATGATGATCCTACTTCGTATCCTTGAGCTTTTAAGAATGTATAAGCCATTCCACCACCAATTATTAATGTATCAACTTTTTCTAATAAGTTGTTTATAACAGCTATCTTATCTGAAACTTTAGCTCCACCTAATATAGCAACAAATGGTCTAACTGGATTGTTTACTGCTTCACCTAGGAATTTTAATTCTTTTTGAATTAAGTATCCACATACAGCTGTATCTAAGAATTCAGTAACTCCAACTGTTGAACAGTGAGCTCTGTGAGCTGTACCAAATGCATCATTTACAAATATGTCAGCTAATGAAGCTAATTCTTTTGAGAATTCTTCAACGTTCTTAGTTTCTTCTTTTCTACATCTTGTATTTTCTAATAATACAACATCTCCATCTTTCATTTCTGCAACAGCAGCTCTAGCATTTGCGCCTACAACTTCTTCATCTCTTGCAAAAACTACTTCTTTGTCTAACATCTCGCTTAATCTCTTAGCAACTGGAGCTAATGACTTTGATGCATCTTTTCCTAAATGTGAGCAAAGTATAACTCTTGCTCCATTGTTAACTAAATATTTGATTGTTGGTAGTGCACCATTTAATCTGTTTTCGTCTGTTATAACTCCATCTTTTAATGGTACATTGAAATCACATCTTACTAGAACTTTTTTGCCTTTAACTTCTATGTCTTCTATAGTTTTTTTATTAAAACTCATTTATTTCACCTCTTAAATTTATTTTAATGAAATTATTCATTACTAAATAATAAAATCTTTAATATATGTTTAATTTAAAATTGGTCTGGCCTCATAGATTTTCTATAAAACCAGACCAACACTTAATGTTTAACTTTATACTTAACTATTTAATTATCTAGTTACGAAGTATTTTAAAGTTCTTATTAATTGGTTAGTGTATGACATTTCATTGTCGTACCAAGCAGCAACTTTAACTAATTGATCTTCACCAACTGACATAACTTTTGTTTGAGTTGCATCAAATAATGAACCATAAGTGATTCCGATTACGTCTGATGAAACTATTTCATCTTCAGTGTAACCAAATGATTCGTTAGCAGCAGCAGCCATAGCAGCGTTAATTTCTTCTACAGTTACTTTCTTATCTAAAGTTACTACTAATTCAGTTAATGAACCAGTAACAACTGGAACTCTTTGAGCACCACCATCTAATTTTCCTTTTAATGCTGGAATAACTAAACCAATTGCTTTAGCAGCTCCAGTTGAGTTAGGAACGATGTTTGCAGCAGCAGCTCTACCTCTTCTTAAGTCATTCTTTCCGTGAGGACCATCTAAAGTATTTTGATCGTTAGTGTAAGCATGGATTGTAGTCATAAATCCTTTTTGAACACCGAATTTGTCATTTAATACTTTAGCCATTGGAGCTAAGCAGTTTGTAGTACATGAAGCACCTGAAATAACTGTTTCAGTTCCATCTAATATATCATTATTTACGTTGTAAACAACAGTCTTGATGTCTCCAGTTGCAGGTGCTGAAATAACAACTTTCTTAGCACCAGCTTGTAAGTGTAAACCAGCTTTTTCTTGAGAAGTGAAGAATCCAGTACACTCTAAAACTACATCAACATTTAATTCTTTCCATGGTAAGTCTTGAGGGTTTCTTTCAGCTGTAACTTTGATTTCTTTTCCGTTAACAACGAAAGCTCCTTCTTTAACTTCTATTTCACCGTTGAATCTTCCTTGTGAAGAGTCATATTTAAATAAGTGAGCTAAAGTTTTAGCATCAGTTAAATCGTTGATTGCTACCACGTTAAATTCTGGGTTTTCAATCATTAATCTTAATGCTAATCTTCCTATTCTTCCAAAACCATTAATTGCTACATTTACCATTTGCAATTACCTCCTAAAATAGTTATATTTAAAATTTTTAAAATTTTAAGCTTGTTTAGTATGTTCCTTAATAAATTCTACAATTTTTCTACCTGCTGCTTCATCTGTTACTAATACTGCATTATGATTTTTCATCATTGTTGCAATAATAGCATCAACTTTATTTTCCCCAGCTGCTACTGCAATATGTGTGTTAATTTTTCTTGCTTCATTAATATTTATTCCAATTGAAGTATTTTCTGAAACTACTTTGGAATCTTTATTAAAATAACACCCAAATGCTTCGCCAACAGCTCCAAGAGATTTTAGTTTATTAAACTCTTCTTCTGAAACATCTCTTTTCTCAGCCATAACTAAAGCATCTCCAATACCATAAATCAATATATTCGCTTTATGAATATTATCTATAACTTCTTTAATTTCTCTTTCTTTTAGTAATGTATCTAAAAGCTCTAGACTAAGATTTTCTGGGAGATGAAGTAATTTATAAGAGCCATTTAACTTTTTAGCTAATGATGCCGCTAGTGTACTTGCTTGTATTTCAACTTTTCTCCCCATACCTCCTCTTGCTGGAACTACGAGGGTATTTGAAACATTATTTATTTTAGGTAACGCTTCTACAAATTCTTTAATAGTATTTCCACCAGTAATAGCTATTATATTATTATCTTTTATAATAGACTTTAAATAATTAGCTGTAGCTTTACCAATTTCTTTTAAAATTATATCATTTGTTTCTGCATCCCCTGGAACGATTATTACTTCTCTTAACCCTAGGAAGGACTTTATGTTTTCTTCTATATCTGATAAGCCTTTAATTTCATGTATAAAATCCTTTAGCTTATCAACTACTTCTTGTCCCTCTTCAGTTACTGTCATTCCTGGAGTATTAATTTCTATTAAGTTTTGTGATTTTAAAAAACTTATTTCAGTTCTTACTATTCTTTCTCCAAGATCCAACTGATTTGCTAAAACACGTCTTCCGATAGGCTGATTGTAATATATAGTCCTTAGAATATTGTATCTTTTTTCTAGGACTTCTACAAGTTCAGGAACTATTTTTTTCTGTAAAGACAATATTTCCTGCACTTCCAACCCTCCTTTGGCCTAAAAAGGTCCCACATATAATATATATGTCCCACATTTATTATTATAAAACACTTCTATGAATTTTAAAAGTACTTTCTTTAAAGTTTTACATTTTTTTAGCATTATGTCCTTTTCTTATATATTAAATGCTTATTTTGTTAACTTATTTTTCTTTTTCTTATAATAGAAAAACTAACCTTAGTTTAAATTATTTATCTTAATATTTTTTAATACTAGAGCTAGCTTTCTATTATAAAACCCCTTTATAATCCTTTACTCTATCCTTTTTCTTTTACTTGAAGATTTTATTTCCATCTCTTCTCTATATTTTGCCACTGTTCTTCTTGATATATTCAAGTTTTTCTTATTTAACTCATCACATATTATTTGATCTGATAATGGTTTTTTCTTATCTTCATTATCTATCATTTCTTTTATTTGTTTTTTAATATTTACTACTGCTATATCTTCACCGTTACCTTGTACTTGACTCAATCCTGTTGTAAATAAATCTTTTATTTTTACAGTTCCAAAGCTTGTTAATATATATTTATCTTTTATTGCCCTACTTACTGTAGATTCATGTATTCCAAGTTCTTCTGCCATATCTTTTAACGTCATAGGTCTTAAGTACTTTTGTCCCTTATCAAAATACTCCATTTGCTTATCAACAACTTTTTCTAATATTCTAAGTAAAGTACTTTTTCTTTGTTCTATGCTTTTTATTAAAAACATGGCATTGTTTAATTTCTCTTTTACATAATTTTCTGTTTTCTTGTCATCTTTATTATTTAAGATATCTTTGTATATACTACTAATTGATAGTCTTGGTATTACTCCATCATTCATAATAACAAAATATTGTCCATCAATTTTCCTAATAGCAGCATCTGGAATTATAAATTTAACTTCTTCCCCTGTATAAAACCCTCTTGAAGGTTTTGGTTCGAGTTTTTTTATTACATCTCCTAGATCTTGAGCTTCTTTTGGAGTTATTTTCAAGTTCTTAGCTATTATATTGAATTTATTATCTGCTATTAAGTCTAAGTATTCGTCTATTATTCTTTCTAAGTTATCATCTAACACTCCAAGCTTTATTAGTTGTATTTTTAAACATTCCTTTAGGTTTCTTGCACCTATTCCATCTGGTTCTAAGTCTTGAAGTATTTCTAAGGCTTCTTGTCCTAATTCAAGTGAAATATTTAGCTCCTTACATATGTCTTCTAGAGGCATGTCCAAGTAACCTCTACTATCTATGTTTTCTATCATATAAGATACTATTGCTTTTTTATATTCATCTTCATCACTTTCAATTAATTGATTATTTAAATATTCTGTAAGTGATTCTTTTTGAGATATAAAATTAAATGGTGATACATCTTCATCCTTATTATATTCCCCATAACTTTGAGAACTATAATTATCAAATTCTAAATATTTTATCATTTCTTTGTAATCAATTTTATCTTCATATGCTTTATCTTCTTGGACAAAATCAAAGTCACCTTCTAATATTGGGTTTTCTACAAACTCATTTTCTATGTATTCTCTTAAATCATAAGTAGACATTTGTAAAAGCTTTATAGATAACTGCATCTGTTGAGTCATTATTAACTTTTGTTCTTGTGTGAGATTTAAATTAAAATCTAATTTCATAAAGTACACCTTCATTTCAATAAACTACAAACTATAACTTTTACTAGTATTAAGGATAAATCCTTAATACTAGTATAAACTGTTAGTAAACGTTATATCAAGTCATTATAGTACTTTAAATTCTTGCACTTCTTCTTTTTTCTTAGGAATTTCTATTTTTTCTTTAATTACTCCACTTTTATAATTATTAATTAAATTTATTATTTCTGAATTAACTAAATTATCATTTATAATAAATTCTATAGTATTTTCTTTCAATCCTTCATTAATTTTATTTATTTCTCCACTTTTAAACATACCTTTGTTTGCTTCTGATAAACTTTCGTATAATACTTTATCCAAATGTACTACTAATGAAGCAAGTGAATTGTCTATATAATCTTTATAAACTTCCTCTGCATTCATTCCACTATTAATTACATATTTACCTTTTTCCTTAGCTGCTTTAAAAACTCCTTCTGAAGCTTTTCCTGCTGCTGTTAGTACTATTTCACAACCTTTATCATATAATTTCTTTGCTTCTTCGTAAGCTAAATCTACATTTGCACAATCTTCAATGTATTTTACATTTTCACCTGATAATAATCTTGTTACAGCTGACATATTAGTTACTTTAATTCCTGACATATATCCTGATAAAAGTAATTTATTGGGCTCATTATCTTTAATTGCTATGTATCCAACTTCTTTATTCCCGCTTTTTTTACCTGCTAATACACCTGCTAAAAAACCTGATTCTTCATATTTAAATGCTATATTTTGAACATTACTTTCTCTTATTTTGTTTGATGTAACTATAAACTTCTTATCTCTGTAGTTAGTTGCTGTCTCATTAACTACATTTTTGAACTCTTCTCCTACTACAATTATCAAATCATTAGTTTTGGCTGCTTTTATAAAATTCTTTTGAAAAGCTTCTTCATCATCTTTATCTATTTCTATAGTAGTTAATTTAACTCCAAATTCAGTTATAATTTTATTTATTCCTTCTAATCCTAGTTGATTTAAACCTTTATCTTCTAAACAGCCTTTATTTACAACATAAGCTACTTTGGGTTTATCTAAATCTATTATTGGGCTATTTAACATTTCACAACTTATAAGTATAAGAATTAAGCATATACTTAAGCTTAATAAAAACAATCTTTGTTTTTTCACTATAACCACCTTCCTTTTTACTTTAGGTTGCCCAAATAAATATATAAAAATTCTTCATGTTTTATTCAAAAAAATAAGATAAATCATATCTAATATAACTTATCTTACTTATATCCCTTATTATTATTGTTTATCTATATCTTTTTAAAGATTATTCTTTAACTATTATTTTTTAAAATTATTTTATTATTCCGCTAATAAACTTAATTGTATATATATCAATATAATTATTTATTATAAATTCTACTTACTTAAGAAAAATAGACCACTTACTCTAGTTCCTGAGTGTATACCAACTGCACATCCCGGAGTTGTTTCTATGTATCTTAAATTGTTTTCTTCTAAATATTTTTTAAGACTGTCTTTCATTTCTGGACTTTCAATTTCTATTAAAATAACAGGTTCATCTTTATCTGGATTGCTTGACTCATAATCTGATATTATTTTCTTTAGAGCCTTTTTATTTCCCCTAATTTTATCTTTCGCTGTCATCATTCCATCTTCAAATCCGATTATCACTCTTAATCCTAAAGCAGTTCCTATAGCACCTGCTGTTTTAGAAATTCTCCCACCTCTAACTAAATTTTCTAGAGATTCAAAACATAAAGAAGCATTCATTTTAGGTATTAATTTAAGTAATTCTTCTTTTATTTCTTCTACCTTTAACCCCTTATCTCTAAGTTCGCATGCCTTTAATACAAAAAAGCCTTGGGCTGATGTTATTACTTTTGTATCTACTATTACTATATCATCGCTTTCTAGCATATCTTTTGCTATACATGCTGAATTATATGTTCCACTCATATTTGAAGACATAAGTATAGCTAAAACCTTATATCCTTCATCTAAGCTTTCTTTAAAATATTTTGCAAATCTAACTGGAGTTATTTGTGCTGTAGTTGGAAGTATCTTATCCTTCTCTATTTTTTCTTGCATTTGTTGTAAGTTAATTTCTTCCCTATCAATATAACTCTCATCACCAAAATTAATTAAAACAGGCACTACTTCTATATTATTTTTTTTAATTAATTCTTCTGGAATATCTAAACAGCTATCTGTTAAAATTTTTATTTTTTCCACGCCTACTCCCCCTAAATCTATTTCATTTCAGGAAAACCAATTTGCCTTAAAGCTTCATATGCTATAATTGCTACAGTATTTGAAAGATTTAAACTTCTAGTACTTGTTTTAATCATAGGCACTCTTATTCCTGCATGATTTTTATGTACTTCTTCCGGAACCCCTGATGACTCTCTACCAAACATTATAAAATCTCCTTCTTTAAAAGAAGCTTCATCATAGTGTACTCCTCCATGAGTTGTAGCTAAGAATATTCTTTCATTTCCATACTTTTTCATAAATTCTTCATAGCTTTCATGTATTTCAAGCTTTAATTCACTCCAATAATCTAATCCCGCACGTTTTACTTGTTTATCATCTATTTTAAATCCCATTGGCTTAATTAAGTGAAGAGTTGAGTTTGTTAAAACACAAGTTCGCGCAATATTCCCTGTGTTTTGTGGTATTTCTGGTTGATATAACACTATATTTAAATTCATTTCTTAGTAACCTCCCATTAAAAAAGTAAGATGACCTCATCTTACTTTAATGAAACTATATAAAAAATGATACTATATCAATCTTCATTAGTCAAAGATTTTAGTATTTGTTAACAGAATATTTTCTTCTATCTTATGAAAACTAATTTATTTCTTTAATTAATATAGAAATTGATGTAAAACCATATTTTAAAGTTTAAATATTTTCTTTATGGCTTTTGCAACTCCATTTTTCTTATTTGTATCAGTTATATAATCTGCTAAGTTTTTAACTTCAGGTATTGCATTTCCCATGGCAACTCCTACACCTGCATATTCAATCATCGAAACATCATTTTCATTGTCTCCTATACAAACTATTTCTTCTCTTTTGAATCCATAATAATCTGCTAATGCTTTTACTGCATTTCCTTTTGAAACTCCTTGATTATTAATTTCAACGCTTCGACTTCCTGCTCCAAAATATACAATTTTGTCTATCCCATTTAGTTTTTCTTTAAGTGTTGATATTCTCTTAGGATTTATTGAAAAGACTATGCATTTAGTTATTTTTCCTTTATTTTCTCTAAAAAATTTTTTCCAATTATCTATATCTTTAATAACATAATAATTTATTTTTAAGGTATCATATCCAACTTGTTTTGTCATATATAATTTAGTTACAAACTTCATTAATTCACTGCCACAATATATCCCATCTAATGTATAAAAATGAAAATTAAAATTCATTTCATATAAGGTTTCAACAAGCTTAATGCATTGCTCAGTTTCTATTGGGTTTTCATATATAACTTTATTAGTATGCTTTTCTCTAACTATTGCTCCATTTGCTGCAATAACAGGTGATTCAACCCCTAAAAGATGAGAGTAATACGCTGCATTATTATATATTCTACCTGTAGTTACTACTATTTCTACACCTTTTTCATGAATTTGTTTTATTACTTTTTTACTTTCTTCTGATATTTTTTTCCCTTTACCTAGTAAAGTTCCATCCATATCAATACAAACCATTTTGTATTCCATAAAAAACTCCTTTACTCACCCTTTAATATTACTATAATATCATTCTACTATAATTTCGACAATAAATTTAATATAAGAAAGAATTTATAATATATATTGTATTTGTATAAAAAAGAATGATATCATTTTTAATATCATTCTTTTTATTTATTTAATTACTACTTTTTAATTTTTATTTATTAAAATTCTATCATTTTAATTTGCTTCTGTTGTATTTACAGGTGCTTCATTTGGTTTTGTATTAACCTCTTTCTTTTTAGTTCCCTTTTTTATAATTGTATTTGTTGTTAGGTAGACATCTGTTGCTATAAAATCTCTAGAAACTTCGACTCCATTTTCATATGTTACTTGATAGGAGCTTGCTTTGTATCCAGGCATTCCATAAACTTCTACTTTTTCAGTTCCTTCTTCCATAGTTGGATCTTCTTCATAGGTTATTTCAGGATTATATTTTTCATGAACTTCATTTACAAGTTCATAAGTTTTTCCACCCATTGCGTCTACATTACCATATACACTAAATGATACTACTCCACCACCTACATACCCTTGAATATATACTGGGAAATCATATGAATTTTTGAACTTATAATCTATAACTCCATTTGCTACAGTTGCATCTAATCCTGGTTCTGAATAAGAAACCGTTAGAGAATGATTCATTCTTTCTGTTGACCTTAAATTTGCTCTCATAGCTGCTCTATAAAGAGTTGTTGATACTTGGCATATTCCTCCACCATAATCTGGTACTATTTTATTTCCTACATAAGTATTTGCTTTTTCATATCCCTTATCTGGAGTTGTATCACCTATTAATTCATTATAACTAAATTCTTCTCCAGGCATAACTATTGTACCACTAACAATTTGTGCCGCAATTTCCATATTTCTAACTCTTCCATCACCAGTATTTTTATAACTACTACTATACCCACTAATTTTTCCTGTTATTTTATTTAAATCATCAGCTTTTATCTTAGCTTGTTGTTCCTTTAATTCAAAAGATAATTCCTCCATACTATCAGGATTACCATTAATATTTTCTATTAATTGGTTATGAAGTTCTTCATCATCTATTCTCTTTCCATTAATATCTGGCGTAACTGTTATATTCCCTGAATTTATTTCTATTTCAGCATTTTTAGCTACTATATTCACTTCAGATTTTACTTTTTCTTCAAAGGCTTTTAAGCTTTCTTCATCAAATGAAATCTTTGATTCCATATTAACAACATTATTATTTTTTATCATCGAATTCTTTGCCATGATGCCTTTATCTTTTCCATAATTGATAGCATCTACTACAGTAGCCTCTATATCATATTTAGGATTTATATCCTTATAATTTAGCTCTAACTTCTTATCTCCAACCAAAACTGCTAGTTTCTTGTCCATAATTACGTTAGGTAATTTCTCATTTAGCAATGCTATGGCTTCATCTTTATTTAATCCACTTAAATTTACACCATAAACACTAATCCCTGGATAAATTTTATTTTCCCATGCTTTAACTCTGTTATTAACTGAAACAATATATGATATAATTCCTATAACTAATAATACACTTACTACTCCTGTAGTTATTAATAAGTTTTTATTCTTTTTTAGTATTAAACTTTTTTTGTTTTTATTTTTTTCTTCCAAATGCCCCACTCCTCTCTAGAATAAATTTATTATAATTTGAGAAAACATAACTTTTACTATGATTATAATATTACTATATCATTATTATTATATTATATTCTATAGTTTATTTTAATATATTTATGTAATGATAATAATTATTTTTTCTTATTTATATCTTGTGAT
>NZ_ASRV01000207.1 GCF_000401215.1 Clostridium sartagoforme AAU1
ATGATATAATTTATTTTTTCTTATTTATATCTTGTGATAATATTTCTTATATACAATTAAAAGTGTACCTTTTTAATACAATATAATTAAGGCCTATAACACTAAATTTAACTTTAATATTATAAGCCTTTAGATAAATTTTAAACTTAAATATTTTATTAAATATTCTATACAGTAACTCTGCTTCTTACTTGAGAAGTTTCTCCATCATAATCAAAAGCCTCTATTGTTATATTAACAGGAGACGTTGTTGGAACTGGTAGTTCTGATAATGCAACTTGGAAATTGGTATCATCTTTTCCTACTGTTCCAATCCAATATCCATTTTCAAATAAATTATATCCTAATAAATCTACATCATCATTTCTTCTCCAAGAAACCCTTAATAACCCACCTTCTTTACGAGCTTTCAAGTCTCTTACTTGCCTTGGTTGCATAAGTAAATCTAAATTGTCTGGCCCCCAATTAGCATCTACTGGATTTCCTACGCCATTAACTTTTGCTGTTTCACTATATTGCCATATTCTCCATCGTTTCCATCCACCCACATCTGGTGGAAATGGAGGATTACTTGGAATAGCTGTGTACATTGCTATCCATAATGGCATACTTTTTAATGGTTGAGATCCATTTGGTAATTTAAAATTATTATATAATTCTACAAAGAACACTCCTGTATATAGCATTAATTTTCTTCTAGTTTTTCTTTCAAATCTTTTTCTAAATCTTTCTACCCAATCAACTAATGCCTTAGTACTTATTTTATTATCTGTTGGTGTCTCAACATCTAGTACTGGAAATAAATCTCCATAATTTCTTTCCCCAAATCCTTCCTGCAATATGTTTATGAAATCATCACATTGAGAATCTGCAGTAGTTAAATCATAAGATGGCACAGCATAATGATAAGCCCCTACTGGTATTCCATAATTTCGAGCTGCTTTTGCAAACTCCAAAAATCTTCTATCAACTCTAAATCTCCCCGAACCTGACCCTGATGACCTTAAATATAAAAAGTCTATAGTTCTTGCTAGAGTTTCAAAATTAACATTTTGAGTATATTCATTTATGTCTATTCCAAATCTACTATTAGGATTTTTATTTTGCATTTTTCCTCCAAGAAAAATAATCTCTATATTAGTTTATTACTATCTTTCTTAAAGGTTACTTTATTTAATGTCTTATTGACTTTAATTTTATAAAAAAGCTTACATCATTATCTATGCATTCAGCCCATATACTTCCACTATGTAACTCTATTATATTTTTTGAAATAGCAAGACCAAGTCCACTTCCCTTTGTATTAGAATTTCTAGCCTCATCAACTCTATAAAATCTATCAAACAGTCTATCTACCTTTTCTTTTGGAATATTTTCTCCTCTATTATTTATTACTATATTTACAAAACCTTCAGATTCATATGAAGATATTTTTACCTGTCCTGGCTTAAAGGAATATTTAATTGCATTAGAAAATAAATTTTCAAAAACTCTAACCATTTTTCCTGCATCAATTTCTACAATACTTTTTTCATCTACAAACTTTTTAACTACTTCTATTTCATTTTCTTCAAAAACAGGAATATACTCTTCTATAATCTGAGATAAAAACTCTACAATATTAACCTTAGTTTTCTCTAATACTATTCCCTTATTATTAAGCTTTGTATATTCAAATAAATCTTCTATAAGTTCTTTAAGTTGATTAGACTTATTAAAAGCTATATTTAAATATTCCTTCATAATACCTTCATTTTCATATTTTCCATCTTTGACTAATCCTATATACCCCATTACAGAAGTTAAAGGGGTTCTTAAATCATGTGAAACATTTGTAATAAGCTCACTTTTAGTCTTTTCAGCTCTTCGTTCTCCTTCAATTCTATTTTCTATTTCAAAAGCCATATTATTTATATTCTCCGCTAATTTCTTTATTTCATCTTTTCCCTTTTCTTCAATTCTATAAGATAAATTACCATTTGATATAACTGTTACTCCAGATACTATTTCTTCTATGTATTTCATTTTTTTATTAGTTATTATTATAAATATTGATATAAACATAATAACTGATAAGAAAAGAGCTAAAAATGAATTTTTATCTACATAATAATCATAAGATATATATGGTGTTGGTATTTTAAAATATATAAGATATGCTCTATCTTGACCTATATTAACTGGATAAAGAAAAACTCTCTCATCTCCGTCTTCCACTACTGAATTACTCTTATCTATTACTGCATATATATCTAATTTTTCTTGAAACTCTCCATTTATCTTATATAATATCTTTCCATCTAAATCTGTTATATATATCTTAGTCTTTTCGTTATAATTTTGCTCTAAGATACCTTTTATTTTAGTTTCATCCTTTAGACCGTCTATTTCTTCTCCATACTCACCACTTAATCTTTTAGCTATATTATTAGCTTCTGATTGGATTTCACCAATATTATATTCAAGATTAGTTATTGTTTTATTTTGAGATAACATATTGTTAGCAAAACCATAAAACATAAATGATAGAAAGAAACATATTCCGAAAACAACCATAAGCTCAAATCTTATACTTTTCTCTATTCTTTTATATATCCATTCAAAAACTTCTCTAATTCTCATGCCTATTTTAGAGTTATAAAACTTACTGATAATCCTAACTATAAAATTTCCTGAACTTCCTATTGATTTAGTACTATCTTTCTCAAGCTTTTCTTTTTTTCCTTTCTTCTCCTTTTTCTTTCTACCTATCAATTTTATATCCTACCCCCATACAGTTTTTATGAACTTTGGTCTTCTAGGATCATCTTCTATTTTCTCTCTCACTTTTCTTATATGGACCATAACTGTATTATCAGATTGCATAAAATCTTGTTTCCACACACTGTTATATATATTTTCAATACTAAATACTTTTCCTCTATTTTCTCCTAGCAAAACTAATATATCAAATTCCGTTGGAGTAAGTTTTATTTCTTCCCCCTCTTTAAAAACTTCATGTGTTTCTAAATTTATACTTATTTCATCAATATATAGAATATTATCTTCTCTAACTTCAAGCTCTTCCTTAACAATTGTTTTATTAAATCTTTTATATCTTCTAAGTTGTGATTTAACCCTAGCTACAAGCTCCAATGGATTAAATGGCTTTGTTAAATAATCATCAGCACCTGTGTTTAACCCTAATATTTTATCCATATCTTCAGATTTTGCAGATAACATTATTATAGGCATTTCCCTTTCTTCTCTTATTTTTAAACAAGCCTCTATACCATTTACCTTAGGCATCATTATATCCAATATTATTAAGTCAACATCATTATTTGAAAGCATATTTAATGCCTCTTCACCATTTTCCGCTTTTATTGTTTCATATCCTTCACCCTTTAAATATATATCTATTAAATCTCTAATTTCCTTTTCATCATCTACTATTAAAATTCTTTCTCTACTCAAAGAAATTCACTCCCCTCTACTTCTAAGAATTAGTTTACCATAAAAGAAGCAGTCTTTTAATTCTTCATTTTAATTTTTTACTTCAATTATTTGTATTAACTATTTATTTATATTTTAGTTAAAATATCTTAATATTAAACTTTATTATTCCTTAAAAAAACCTTAATATCTGATACTTTAGAATTATGCTTTGTAAAGACATACTATAAATATAATATATTTATTTAAACTTATATAAAAAAGAATGTTTAAAAGTAAATCAAGTTCTAACTTACTTTCAAACATTCTTTTTGTCATAAAATCAATCTTTACATTAATTAATCCCAATTTTACAGCTATTATTAGTTAACCTTAGTTCATTTATAATAGCATTTGTTATATTAAATTTCTATATCCTTAGCTAAAAGTAAACTTCCTATAATTCCTGCATTATCTTCAAGTATTGGTGGCACTATAAATTCTTCAAGATTAGGCATTTCAACATACTCTGCCATAAGTTTTTTTAATTCTCTTCTTATTAACGGAAAGACTTGTCTTTGCTTCATAACTCCACCACCTAAGATTATACGTTCAGGACTCAATATTAAAACATAACTCATTATTGCTTGGGCAATATAGTAAGCCTCTATTTCCCATGCTTTTTCATTTTTCTCTAATTCATATGCTTTCACTTTATATCTTTCTTCAATAGCTGGTCCAGCTGCCATACCTTCAAAACAATTTTTATGATATGGACATTTGCCTTCATAATTATCTTCCTCATGTCTTCTAACTAAAATATGCCCCATTTCTGGATGGCTAAAACCTTCTAATATTTTACTATTTACTACTGCTCCACCACCTATTCCAGTTCCAATAGTTAAATAAATACAACTGTTTAAACCTATTGCTCCACCCTTTTTAAGTTCTCCATAAGCTGCTGCATTTACATCTGTTGTCCATGCAATTGGAATATTATACTTTTCTTTTATTGCACCTATAAAATTATAATTATTCCATCCTTTTTTAGGAGTACTTGTTATATAACCATAGGTTTTAGAATTTTTATTTATATCTATTGGCCCAAAAGAACCTATTCCTATTGCACATATCTTATATTTATCAAAAAATTCAAAAACTTCTTTCATTGTTTCTTCTGGAACTGTTGTTTTTATACTTACTCTCTCTAAGATATTTAAGTTTTCATCACTTACTGCACAAACAAATTTTGTTCCTCCAGCTTCTATTCCTCCATATAGCATAATAATGCCCTCCCTTAGTTTTATTAATTCCTATATTATAATATAGAAATGTGTAATTGGAAATATTTTGATTGATTCATTTTAAAATCATATAATCCTATTAAATTTTATAATATTAACAGTATAACCAAGATTACATTGTTTATTTTGGTCTATGGTAATCATATATGGCTTCTCTTCAAAATACTTACTATCATCCGTCATAGCTGGTAGCCCATGCCAGGGTTCTAAACAAATAAAAGGCGCTCTCTTTTTAGGAAAGGTCCATAACGCTAATACAGGAAATCCCTCAAAACAAAATCTAACTCCATGATTTCTTTTATTATGTTTAAGAACAACTGAATGTGATTGTATTTTATCTAAAATTATTGCACCTATATCAAAAATTTCATAATTTAGCGGTAACACATTAGTGTTGTTAATATATGGAATAGATTCCTCTTTGCTAAAAGCCTCATCATTAGGAGGAATCATCGCTTCGTTTGTAATTCTTTTATCAAAAAGTATTGAATACTCATCAAAACTTTCATCATTATTCAAAGGCACTTTAAATCCAACATGGCCACCTATGCAAAAACTTATTGGCTTATCATCTATATTCTTTATACAATAAGATGTTTTAAATCCATACTCAATTAATTCATGCTTAATATATAATTCAAATTCATAAGGGTAAAATTTACGTGTATCATCATTACTTCTAAGTAAAAACAATATAAAATTGCTTCCCTTTTCAGCAACCAAGAAATCACTATTACGAGCAAACCCATGTTTATTAATACTAAACTTTTGTCCATCAATAATAGTCGTATTATCTTTTAAAGCCCCTATTATTGGAAAAAGATGAGGTGAGCGCCCTACCCAATATTTTTCATCTCCATTCCATAAATACTCTAATCCACTTTCGTCCTTATAAGAAATTAATTCTCCTCCAAATGTATCAGCAATTGCAGTAAATTCATTTAATTTTAGTTCAATTAACATAAAAACTACTCCCTATTAGCGAAAAAATACTTTACCAGAATTTCAAACCAGCTTATGCCATGAGCCTTTAGCCCTTTAAGATTAAAATGAGCACTATTATTAATTCTATTATCTCCCAAAATATTATCTGTGTTAGGTCCCAATAAAACATCTTTATCATTACAACAATTTCTTTGAGCCTCCAAAATAGCTTTCTTATCTATATTTTCTGCTTTTGGATGATAAGATGCATTGGCTATTACCCAAGGAATATTTAATCCAGTATCTCTACGGCTTCTATATATTAAACTCTTTAATAATACTTCATATTCTTCTCTAGTAGTTTTATTAACAGCATCAGTTTCTCCTTGATGCCACAGCACAGCTCTTGCTCCATTTTCCTTTATTGTATTTAGTGCATTAATTATTCTTTCATATTTAATAGTTCCTTCTCCGAATTCCTTAATTCCAGCCCCTCCCCATCCTGTTGCTAAAAAGCCTATTGGCATATCTAACTCTTTGGCTAGGGCTGACCCTAAAGTCGGCCAAATTGAGCCTCCATTCCCCATATCTACTTCCGGTCCAATTTCACATGGTTGAGGATCATTACATTTAATCCATTGGTTGATTTGTGTATTCCAAGATAATACTCTATTATCATCACTTTCAGTTAATACTTCTCCAAAATTCAGGGAATTTGATTGGCCACCTGTGATAAAAATCTCTCCTACACCTATATTTTCAACGAAGTCCTCTTCAACAACATTCTCATCTTCGTCAAAGGCTTTCATTCTAACTTTATACCATCCAGTGCATGGTAATTCTATTTTCACAGTTCCTCTACCATAATATAATTCTAAATTAATCCATGGAGTTTCAACATCTTTACCAGTTGCCTTAACTTTAATTGCTACAACAGGTCTTGTATAAATAATTTCAATAGGTATAATTGCTTTATTTTCATTATTTCTTTGATAAATACAAGGACTTAATGGTTTATTTATTATTGTACAACGTGGTTGCATTAATATCCCTCCTTAAAAAGACCATATCAGGAAGTAATTATAAGCTTCTTAATATGATCCTTTCATTTAATTCTATTTATACCTTAATCTTCTCTCCCTTTTTAGCAAATATAAATATTCCTATTACTATAAGGATACTTGCTATATACGGTAGTTTAGATGATGCATCCCCTGTATTCGGTAGATATCCAATCTCATTTGATTCTTCAATAGGATTAGTAGGCTTCTCAGCTGGATCTGTAGTTCCTTCTCCTGGATCTTCAGGCTGTTCACCTGGATCTATAGGCTCTTCTCCTGGATTTTCAGGCTCTTCACCTGGATCTGTAGGTTGAACTTCTATTACAACTGAAGTATGAGCAATCCTTGAACTAGGAATTGATCCTGTACCTGTAGTGCTTCCTGCTGTATAATACATGTGTAATATATTATCTTCCTCATAAAACCAAGCATCTGATGCTTTATTTGAATCAGGTTCTTCTAAAACCGAATCATAAAGTGTACCAATTCTCTGTACAGCTCTAAAATCATCACTTATAGATTCAATCTCTATATCTCCATTTGAATTATGAAAAACAATATATTTATTATTATCCCATATCAGCAACCTTGGTGATGCAATATTACCTTTATCCTTATCTATTGGCGTGATTAATGCCTCTTCATTTACTTCCCAATCTTCTCCATTCTGAGAAGTTGCATAGTTAACTTGTCTTTTACCTCCAACATTACCTGTTAGTAACATTGTATATTTATTTCCATTGTCAGTTATCTCATTATTATAAACACTTACTTGATAGGCTTGACTACTCTTTCCATTAAAGTCACTTAAATCTATGACTTTCTTTTTAAAATTAAAGTTAATACCGTCTTTAGAGGTAGCTAACATTACTGAATTCTTAGCTTGACTATAATACATATTAAGCTCACTAGATTCATTATTCCATATTGGAGCTGCACCTGTAACATCTCCTTTAGAATCTCCGCTTAAAGTGCTTGTTATAATTGCTGCTCCGTAATTATATGGAGTCCATGGTCCTTCTGGACTTGGAGCTGTAGCTAAAGCAATTCCACCACTTCCACTAACATAGCTAAAATACATATAATAATTATCAATAGGACTTTCAAAATAATCTTTTGCTTTAATTACTGAAGGAAGTTGAATGTTTGATCCTGTTCCTTTAGTTAGTTGATCACTATTTAATATTGTTTCTCCAGCTTTAAATTCAGGTAACTCTATATTTTCAAAAATTCCTAGGGTTACTATATCACTAGTTATACTTTTGCCATTATAAGTTGCAGTAACTGATAGTTCTACTGTTCCTTGAACCAATGCAATTAAGTTACCATTTTCAGACTTTAATATATTTTCATTGCTACTATTAAACTTAAGGTCTATATTCTTTAAGTCTGAAATTCTATTATCCTTTAATAATACTTCAACCTGTGGTTCTACACTTTCACCAACTATTAAATTTGGCTTATTAATTTTAAGAGAAACATATTTAATTTCATTTTTCTCTTCATCACTTAATTCTTTTGCATGAATTATATTAGCATGAAGACGTTTTCCACCCTCATAAAACATATGCCAAACACCTTCATCATCTTGTATAAATACAGGAGCACCAGATCTTGCGTAGTCTGGATAACTATCTGATGAGTCATAAAATACACCCCAATGGATTTCTTTATCTAGACTCTCTCCAACTTCCACTGAATACATATTTCCTGTACTTCCATGACACATTATATAATATCTGCCTTCCCATTCCATAAAATATGCTCCAGATATATTTCCAGCATAATTCATATTTGGGTCACTATCTGGCGATACCAATGCTTCCTTTACAGGAGTCCAATCTATTCCATCCTTCGAATGAGCATAATAGATTTTTCTCATATTGGCAGTGTTATTTATCATAATTGTCATTATATATTTATTATCTAATCCAGGAATTTCATGCTCCACTACACGTGCATAGCTTGATTCTGTCAGACCTTTACCTGTTGGTGAGAAATCATTAGCTCTAACACATTCACCACCATATGTCCAATTTACTAAATCATCTGATGTAGCATATCTTGTTACATTATTTTCTCCATGGAAGTACATAAAGTACTTATTATACGTAGAATTCCACATTACATCTGGAGATGAAACATGTGTTACATTATAATAGTAATTCCCATTCTCACTTTCCCAACTATTGGATATTAAAGGATTACTTCCATATTCAGTCCATGGTCCATCTAAAGTTGGTGCTGTTGCTAAACATATTCCAGCTGGAGCATCATGTGGTGCATAGAACATATAATAACGATCAATTGAATTTTCTATTGGATGAACCTTTGTATCTACAATTGAAGGAAAATTAAATTCCTTTGTTGGATTATACTTATAATCATCAATTTTTATGATTTCATCTATTGAATAGAAGGTAGGAAAAACTGGTGCCTCCAAGTTTTCAGTAATTATATATTGATCAGAATTTCTTGAAATGTTATCAAATTTAACTTGTACATAGTATGTCCCTATTTTAAGAGAAGCTGGCAAAATTAAATTTATCTCACCTTGATTATTTATAATAGTACCTTCATTTCTTATGCCACTAACAGGTATATTTTTTGAATCTACCAATAAAGCTTCAAAAACTGTGCCATCATCAACTAAATTTGTTTTAATTGATGTTCTTATAGTATTTTCACTTCCCTCTTTATGAGTGTAAGATGAAAGTGTTACTTCTGATATTTCTTTTCGTTTCTCAGGTAGAATAGTACCATCCCCTATTTGTACTGACTTAACATCTAGATTGCAAAGATTTCCTACATCTGCACCTAATCTTACCAAGTCTCCATCCTTCATTTTAGCAGCATCTATCTTTTCGAATACCTTATTATCATCAATGTACAAATCGAAACTTCTATTTCCAGTAGTTTTATCACGTTCTCCAATTAGGAATGTATATTCGTGCCACATAGTCGTATCTATATTAACTACTTTATTATCTCCATTCCAATTAATTGCAGTAACCTTACCTGTTTTATCATCACCGTATGTTAAAAATATTTTTGAGATTCTTCCATTTTCATTGTTATCAATCCCCTTAGTCCTTATTGATATCTCACTACCACCGCTAGCAATAGGAGCTGGAACTCTAGCCTCTATTTTCACTGTAAAAGCTTCATTGTCCGGTAAATCTAAATTGGAAGGTGAGGCTAACCATAGATATTTTCCTTGTTCATTATCAGATAAAGTTGATTTTGAAATGTTAGCATACCCTTCATCTTCATTAAAAATCACTTTACCATTACCAGCACCAACTTCTCTCCAATTACCTATATTTGACATACTCTTGTTGATTATATTCCATATATCCTGCTGTCCAATATTATAAGCGTAAGCAGATGTAAAATTTGCAAATATCATTACAACAAGATAAATTATACTTGTCCTTTTCAAAATATTTTTTTTCATCCCTATCTCCTTTATGTTTAGACTCTTTTTGATATACTTTACAAATTCTTATTACTATCTTTGACTTCTACATACAATAGTTCTTGTACATATCCGCCAATTCATCTAAGTATGTATCTTTTATCTTGCCTATATTCATAAGATATTTATAATCATAAAAATTGGGAAGACAATCTAACTTTAGTATCTTTTTAGTAAATCCATGGGCTGCTATTTCACTGCACCTACTGATATTTGCCTTACGCTTAAAATTCATAAACTTTACTGTAACAACTGGGTCTAAAACCTCTGAAACTACTGTGTTATTTGATAATTCATGATAATGAAAAAATTCATGACATAGATGAATCTTTAGTGATAATTCTTCTGATATACCACTAATATTAGCTAATTCTTTTATAGAATCTTTATAAATTATAACTTTGCTTTTATTATGTTTATCCCACTCAAATTGTGCTCTGAAATTAACATTATAAAAGTTACCATTATTTTGTGAGTATTCAATATCTATTTCATTAATTTTATATAATTCAAATATATCGTGAACACTATATAAATCAGCTACTTCATATCCAATCTCTAAGCTTTTTAATATATAGTCTTTCACCTTATATTTTTCAATTTTATGAAAAAGTAAATCTTCAGATATTTCACCAAAAGCAAGCACCTGATCTAAATCTTCAATCCTTGTCATGATATTCCCTCATTTCAAAATTATTTATATGCTACAGCAATTATATTGTCATCATCTTTTAAGAATTCAGTTTCTAAGTCAGTGATTGATAATAACTGTTCTAAATTTTGCATACCAGTTAAATCAAGCATCTTTTCCTTATAAAATAGAAATACTTTAGGTATAGTTGCGTTTGCATCAGAGAATGTAGTGTTTTCATCAACAAATTCAACAAATTTGCTGTGGATTTCAGATTTTGAGAATTCCACAAAAAATGCCTTTTCTTTCTTTAATCTCACTACACCTTCACGATCTATTACACAACTACTACTTTTTTCTTTTTGATTAATCCAAACAACTTATTTTCCTCAACTAAAGATTCAATTAAATGCCATCTACCTGTACTAAAAATAGGAGACACATTAGTTAAGTTACATCCTAAAGCCTCAGAAGCAATTTTTAATAACTCTTCTTGGTTAAGTGATTTTGCATTCAAATCCTTGTTTCTAAATTCAGTGGCACCAGTTGCTACTGCACGTACAATATTCTTTTGACTATCAATTTCTATGTTGACATCTACCGTTTCTTCATTTGCTCCAGATTGAATAATCTTTTCTATTACATCTGCACGTATACGCTTAATGTCTTCTTCTGTAGGATTAACTATTGTACGTTCTATCTGCTCTCTTACCATTGCAAGGGCAACCCCTATAGTTGAAATAAATGGTGCATTTTTTGCTAACTTCCATTTGAAATCATAGTGTTCAGCTAATGCATTTACTACAACTGCACCACTTCCACCTCCACCTACAAGGACTATGAACTTTCTATCTAGATCATATTCTTGAATTAGTTCATCAATTACTATAGATAATTTATTTATTGCAATCTTCATTACTTCCTTAGCAGCTTCCTCTATACTTAAACCAACATATTCTGCTAAAGCTGACCACGCAAGTCTAGCACTCTCAATATTTCCTCTAGCATAATCACCTTCTGGAACATAATTTAAGATATTCGCAGCACCTGCTAGTGTTAATGAATAATCATTACCAGTTCCACTTTCAACTACTGCATATTCCTTAGGATCATCATCTCTTGGTGAAATAAACTTGATTTTAGGTAATGAAAACTTCTTTTCCTCTGTAAAACATTCATATTCAATTCCTGCAATATGGGCACTTCTTGGTCCAACATCTACTATCTTCTTATCCTTAACTCGTATCATACTACCACCAGCTATGGCTAATGTTCTAACATCTAAAGATCTTAAGTATGTTTTATGACCTCCAACTTGAGCATATTTAATCATTACCTTACCATTTTTTATTACAGAAATATCTACACTTGTACCACCAACCTCAAAGAATATTCCATCAGAAACCTTTTCATACATTAATGCACCAGCAACTCCAGCTGCAAGTCCAGATAACATTGTTAAAATAGGTCTTTTTCTAACTTCATTTATACTCATTACACCACCATCACAGCGCATAATCATCAAGTTTGATTTTATATCCGTATCTATTACAGCCTTTTCTGTCATATTTGCTGTCTGCATCATTCTAGGTATTAAACTAGCATTTACAACTGCTGTCCTCGTACGCATTTTTAATCCATATAATTCAGAAATTTCATGTCCACCTGTAGCAAATAAACCCTTTCCATTTGCAATTTCAATTACTTTCTGTTCATTTTCTGGATTATCTACGCTATATGCTTCTGAAGCAACAATTACATCACATTTATCCTTAATTAAAGTATTTATTGCTTCATTTATTGAAGCTTCATTAACATCTTTAGAATCAATAAATAAATGCTCTGATTTTAAATACTTACCTTGAGCTAATTCAATATTCTCTACGTTAGTTTCCTTCTTTGCACCTCTTGAATCAAAACCTGTACCCATACCAATAATACCAACGCTTGCTACATCACCTTCCAATAAAGCATTTGTAGCCTGCGTTGTTCCATGAGCTATGAATACAACGTCATTAGGAGAAATATTATTCTCTTCTAATATTGCTTTTATTATCTTTACAACTCCTACAGCTACCCCTTCTTCATGAGTAGTTGGAATTTTCATTTTAGCTATTAATTCATATGTTTCATTATCTATTGCTACAGCATCTGTAAAAGTTCCACCAACATCTATCCCGATTCTTACTTTATTCATAATAAATCCTCCTATCTTATATACAATGTATAGTTCATCTAAGACTTCCATTATTTAAGGTAGTCTTAGATGAATCTAATTCTAATAAATCATGAATGCTGCTACTATTAAACCAACAATTGTTGATAGAAAAATCCAAGGAATTGTTTTCTTTATTATTTCATTTACATCTTGTTTAGTGAAATCCGCAACCCATACATTATGAGAATTAGTAGGATCACATACAGCTTGCACATTTGAATCTAAACGTAAAGCTACCATAGCAGCTATAGGATTCATTCCTCCTGCAGCAAGTAAAGCAATAATTCCACTTCCTAATCCCCATACATTTAAAGGTCCACGATAAATTGCAAGTGGTGATAATAAACCAAATACTAATATATACATAATTGGATTTGATGGTATTAATAAATTAATAGCTGGTTGAAGGATTGCTGCTACTTCTGGTGACATTACAGAATTTAACAACATACCTATACCAATCATTAATCCTGCTGCACCTGCAACATCTTGAATACCTTCTACAAAAGCACTTGATACTATGTGTAAAGGATTTTTGGGAGTAGATAAAATAAGTGCAATTAAAATTCCTATAATAACTGCTGGTACTAATTGTAGTTTAAAAGCAAATACTAATACTACTGGGATAATTGGACTAATTAACGCTATAGTTCTAACTTTCTTTTCTGTTCCTCTTGCTTGTGCGTCTGTAGGCATTGCCCACGCTTTTCTAATTTTTCCTTGATACTTAACAAAATATACTATCATAAAAACTGCTACGATTATTAATGGGATTCCACATAACCATGAATACTTTGTAACTGTTTCAAGCGGTAAACCTAAAACATCAATATAAACTGCTAATGTACTAACTGAGAATGTTACTCCAATTCCGTTTGAAAGCAATAAAACTATTCCACTAACTAATGGGCTTAATCCTGCTGATATCATAATTGGTATAATGATTGTACCTACTAGGATTACCATACCAAGACCATTAGATGCCGCAAATATTACTGAAGATACAGCTAAGAATGCTAAGGCTATTGGTAACGGCTTATCTCCAGCAAGTTCAGCAGCTTTTTTTATAATTGTACTTGTAATACCAACCTTACTTAAAACTTTACCAAATAAGGATCCAAATATAAGACCAGCAATTGCTGTACTCATTCTCATGGAGCCTGCTTCTAATACATTTTTAGCTATAGTAAACTTTTCTGGGTCTTGTGCCATAAAAGGAATGCCAGCTATAAATGCTATTGCTATTGCCATAATTGGTAATGCTAAAATTGTTGAAATCTTCCTTCCTACCATTAGCCCTACCAAACCGAGAAATACCACTAAGATCAAAATTAATTGTAATGTACTATTCATAATTATTCCCCCTATATTTCAATATAACTTCCTTGTTTAATTAATAAAGATTGTAATTCCTTAATATCTATATTCCTAGTATCACCATATTTAACTGCTAATGCTGCAGCCACCCCAGCTGCTTGTCCTAATGCTGTCAATGTTGGTGTTGTTCTAATTGCTGCTTGAGCTTCGAAAGTTGCTGATACACATCTTCCTGTGACTAATAAGTTCTTAAATTCATTAACCACCATAATATCGTATGGAATACTATAATAATCATCAAAAGATTTAGCATGAACACTCATAGTACCTTCTCCCTTAGGGTTATGAATATCAATTGGATAAGCGGAATGAGCTATTACATTTTCAAATCTTTTCCTATCCAAAACATCCTCTGCAGTCAATGTATATTTCCCACATATTTGTCTACTTCCTCTAACTCCAATTGAAGGTCCCGTTATTACAACTTTTGCATTTTTAAATCCTGGTATTCTTCTTACTAGAAAATTGTATAGTTCTTCACATTGCTTACGACCAATGAATTCAGCCTCAGAGATACTTTTTGCATCTACTCCACTATGTTCAATTATTCTTGTTGTATTTATAATAAATTCTCCAGGTACTGAAGTTTCGAAAAATAGTATATCCTCTCTAGGTATTGATAATTCACCTTTTCTCTTACCTTCCTTAAATTCTTCATCAAATCCTATAAAAGATAAGGTTTGAGCTGAATCTAATAAACTAATATCCTTATTTAATCTAGGAAATTTTTCTGAATTCTCTCTAGCATAATTTCTTAGTTCTTTGCTGTCAACATCGTATAATTTCATATTCATTGTCATTGGTTGCATTGCACTGTCAGATTCTCTTCCTAATTTACATGGAACTTTACAGTAATTTGCAATATCCGCATCACCAGTTGCATCAATAAATATCTTTGCTTTATAAGAAGTTAGCCCATCCTTATTACAAATATAAATGGATTTTACTTCTTCATTTTCAAAATCTACCCCAGCAATAAATGAATGATATAACACATCACATTTAGCTTCAGTTATCATTTCATCTAATATTATTTTCATTCCCTCAGTACTAAAGGGGGTTAAGTAGCTTATATAATTTGTTGTATCACGAACATGTCCTGGAGAGTACCCCCTAGCTTTTAAGTTTTGTACAATCTCTTCACCTATTCCTAATATAACTTGTTTTTCTCCTGCGTGAAAGGTCATCATTGGTCCTACCCCACATGCAGTTAAGGCACCGCCTAAGTATCCATTCTTTTCAACAATTAAAACCTTTGCTCCATTTCTAGCAGCCGAAAGGGCAGAAATAGTGCCTGATATTCCCCCACCAGCTACAATTAAATCATAAACCTTACCATGTTCTATAATATTTAGCATTAAGCATTCCTCCATAATTAATTGATCTATCTAAACTTACAATTACCATAATTCAATCATAAGTTTATCATGGAATACAGATATATTATCAATTGTTTGTTAACGTTAACATTAATTAAATATTACCATCTTTTTCATTCCCAGTCAATGCTTTTGAATATTTTTTTCAAAAACTTTCATACTTTTTGAAAATAGGCCATTTATTTTTCTACTATACATATTTATCACTTATAATAATTATCAAATATTTTTACCTATTATTACTAGCTATGAATATTGTTTATAATAGAAAAATTTGTTATCATATAAGAAACAACTTTTTTATAGGAGGATGTTAAATGACATCTGTTGTAATTTCGAAAATAATCTCGTTACAATCTAGCTTTACAGTTAGTGAAAATGAAATAAGCCAATTCGTAATTAATAATACAGACTTTGTAATTACAAATACGATAACCAATTTAGCTAAGGCAATTGGTACTTCAGAAGCTAGTATTAACCGTTTTTGTAAAAAGGTAGGTTATAAAGGTTTTAATAATTTTAAAATAGCATTAGCTCAGAGTACTTCTAATAATACTAGAGAAATTCAAAATTATTTAAACAAAGATACTAATATAATTGAATCAGTATCACTTGATTATAGACAACTTATTAATAATACATCAGCTATGCTAAATGAAGAAGCATTAATTAAAAGTGCAAACCTTATTAAAGAAGCAAATAATATTCATATTATCTCTTTAATAAATACATCTTTTGTAGCAAATGAATTTGCCTTTAAATTATCACTAATAGGGTTAAATGTAAAATCTCATACTGATATTTTAGATATTCATCTATGTACTTCTAATATATCATCTAAGGATTTATTAATTGTTATAGTCCCTACATTACTATGTAAGGATATCTATCCTGCTTTAATAGCTTCAAAAGAACGTGGAGCTAAAATAATTTCAATAACAAGTAATGACTCCCCAAAATTAAATGACATAGTTGATGTTAAGTTAATTACTGCTGATAAAATTATTGCTGCTAATTCATTATCCCTTTCTAATAGCTTAATGACATTGTTTACAATTGATTTAATCTACTCCTTATTATTAAGAGATAATAAGAGTTTAAGGCAATGTAAAATGAGCAGTGATACAATTGTTAGTACACATCAAACAATTGACAGATATTTAATCGACTTTTAACTATAAAAATAAGAGCACTAAAGTGCTCTTATTTTTATCAGGAATATATAAAGTTTTTTGGCTAATTAAAATTTTATTTCATCTAATATATTTTTTAATTCATTTATATCTTCTTTAGTTAGATTATCCGATTTAATAAAATTTACTAACATTTCATTTACAGATCCATTAAATACCTTCCTTAAAAAACATTCGCTTTCTTCTTTAATACATTCTTCTTCAGAAATAAGAGGAAAATAAAAATATTCCTTCCCAAATTTTTTAAAGCTAATAACTTCCTTATTCAACAATCTACTAATAAGACTTTTTATAGTGGCTTTCTTCCACAATTTCTTCCCTTTAAGACTTTCAATAACTTCACTTGATGTTGCTTCTCCCAAACCCCATATTACTTTCATAACTTCCCATTCTGCATCTGATATTTTCGGTAAATTCCCCATAAATTTTCCCTCTCTTGATTACGGTTGTAATTCTTAATTCAAGTTTACAACCGTAGCCAAAGCTTGTCAACAAATAATGGAAAAAGTATTATCTTATTAACATTACCTATTATATAAAGTATATTAACTTTATCGTTAGTATAAAATTTTAGCTATTAATAAAAATACATATTCCCTTACAATACTATTATCAGAATAACTAAATAGTGTAGTAAGGAATATGCATTTTCTTTTATATTATATTCTAATATTTCTAATAAAGAGTTAATTTATTATATTTTAGATAATTTTAGAGATTTCCAAAAGCAAGTATTAATGCACCAAATACTATTGATACCATTGACATAAGCTTAATTAATATATTTATAGATGGTCCTGTGGTATCTTTAAATGGATCTCCTACAGTATCTCCAACTACAGCAGCCTTATGACAATCTGAGCCTTTTCCTCCTAGAACTCCTGATTCAATATACTTTTTAGCATTATCCCAAGCTCCACCTGAGTTTGACATCATGATTGCAATGGAAAATCCAGTTACTGTAGATCCTGCTAATAATCCTGCAACTCCATTTGGTCCTAATAATAGACCAACTACAATTGGTGTAGCAATAGCAATTACTGCTATTGTTATAAGTTCCCTTTGAGATGATTTTGTACAAATATCAACACATGAAGCATAATCTGGTTCTGCCTTTCCTTCCATAAGTCCTGGAATCTCTTTAAATTGCCTTCTTACTTCCACAACAATTTTAGATGCTGCCCGCCCAACTGCATCCATTGTCTTTGATGAAAATAGAAATGTAATCATTCCTCCAATAAATAGACCTATAAGAACTTGTGGATTTAATATAGATAAATTGAATTCAAATTTGTAAACTCCACTTTTAGCCATATTTTCGATTGAATCTTTATACGCTGCAATAAAAGCAAGAGCAGTAAGTGCTGCTGAACCTATTGCAAATCCCTTTCCTGTAGCTGCTGTTGTATTTCCTAGGGAATCTAGAGCATCAGTTCTTTTTCTAACTTCTGGATCTTGATTTGACATTTCTGCTATTCCTCCAGCATTATCTGCTATTGGTCCATAAGCATCTGTTGCTAGCGTTATTCCTAAAGTAGATAACATGCCTACAGCTGAAATTGCTATTCCATATAAACCTAAATTAAAATCATTTGAGCCTCCTGATAAGTTAAAGCTTAGTAAAACTGATATTGAAACGATAATCACCGGAATTGCTGTTGATACCATTCCTAAAGATAGCCCCCCTATTATTGTGGTTGCTGGACCCGTCTTCGTCATATCAGCTAATTTTTTTGTTGGACTATAATTATCTGAGGTATAGTATTCTGTAAAAAATCCTATTAATATTCCAGATAATAGTCCTGATAGGATGCTAAAATAAATTCCTATGTTTTCAGTTCCTAATAATGTTTTTACAATGAAAAAGGCTCCAACTGCTACAAATATGGATGATATATATACTCCTCTTCTTAAAGCTTTCAAAAGATTTTTTTGTGTTGCATCTTCCTTAGTTCTAACAAAGAATGTAGAAATTATAGATGCTACTACACCTAAAGCTGCAACTAATAAAGGAACTGCTACTCCTTTTACAGATAATCCTGCAGCTACTGCTAATGCGCAAGATGAAACTAGTGAGCCTACGTATGATTCATATAAGTCTGCTCCCATCCCAGCAACATCTCCAACGTTATCTCCAACATTATCAGCTATAACTGCTGGATTTCTTGGATCATCTTCTGGAATTCCTATTTCAACCTTTCCAACTAAATCCGCTCCAACATCAGCTGCTTTAGTGAATATTCCTCCTCCAACTCTAGCAAACAATGCCATAGAAGATGCCCCTATACCAAATGTCAATATATTTGATGCTATTTCAACTACTCTCTCACCTTCTGGTAAGTAATTATAATAACAATTTAGAAATAAATACCCTAATGCTATATAAAATAATCCTAAAGAAACTACTACAATTCCAATTACAGCTCCACTTTTAAAAGAGATATTTAAAGCTCCATTCAAACTTTTTTTAGCAGCGGCTGTTGTTCTTCCATTTGCATTAGTTGCAACTTTCATTCCAATATATCCGCTTAAGCCTGATAAGAAGCCACCAATTATAAAAGAAAATGGTACAAAAATTGAAACATAATCAAATATGCTTAGAAATAAGAATATGACAAACATTAAACCGAAGAATATTCCTACTCCTTTATATTGTCTTTTTAAGTATGCATTTGCTCCTTTTTTAATACTGTTTGAAATCTTTTGTATAATTTCATCTCCATCATCTTCTTTTAGTATTAGATATAATTGATAAGCTGCAAAGAGTAGTCCTAAAATAGATACGATTAGAACTATAAAAATTAAATTCACAATAATTCCTCCCATTTTTATATAAATATATTATCTTCACTTTATTATACGTTTCATATTTTTGGAAAATACTTCACTATAGTAATAAAATACGAAGCATTTTTCAGTTCACAGTTCACAAGGCACAGTACACAGTTGTTTTGATTTTATAGGTAACAGGGAACAGGTATCAGGTAACAAGTACTAAGTGTAAACTATAATTAGAAATTAAGAAACATCTACTTCAAGGTGAGCTTCAATACATAGGCTTTCATACTAAGTTCAATTGTAAATGCGTTCAACTTTACTAAGTATTCAATGCCGCATACATTATATAGTTTAAGTTTTGTGCAGCAAAACAACCTCAATTTTTTCATTCTTTCATTTATAAATTGCTTCGCAATTTATATCATAATCTGTTCCCTATTCCCTATTCCAAAAACTGTGAACTGTGAACTGTGCGCTGTGAACTATATAAATTGCTTCGCAATTTAAATCTAATAATAAAAAGTACACTTATTAATTAAAAAACAAGTGTACTTTCATTATTAATAAAATAATTTATTTATTTTTTATTGATTTATAAATGTAAAATGCAATACTACCAAAAATAATAATTAATTCTATTGGTAAAAATATTAGGAATGAATTACCATTGTTATTTCCTGTTATATCTAATCTTATTTGCATTGATGCAAATATTACCATAATCTCAACATTGATAACTCTCATAAAAGTTGATGCCATATTGTATTGTTTTTCTTTATTCTCAGTAGTTATATTTACTGCATAATTGTATATTTGAGGATATCTTCCTAAAATGCTCATAGCTATATATATTATTAATGCTATTGGTAATATATATAATATTGTATTTCTTGAACATATCCGTCAACCTCACCTCTCATATTATAGTGAGTTGGTACTATATCAGCTGCATCTTTCCAATGCATAAATGTAATTATAACTAAAAATAAAGTTAATATAACCCCCAAAATGTCTATAATTTTATTAATACTTTTATAAGCTTCACTACTTTCCCATTTCTTCATTTATACTACCTAATTTTCTCGAAATTAATTTTTCCTGATAAAATTAAACTTCCTACTCCTTACGGCCGAATTATAAATATATTTTTCTTATTTAAAATTCTTTAGTGAATATTCTATTATCATATCTATAAAATTGGTATAGCTTATTCCCTTTTCTCCTGCACTTTGTGGGAAAAGACTAGTTGCTGTCATTCCTGGTAAAGTATTTACTTCTAAAACATATGGAACTCCTTGCTCTGTGATTATCATATCTATTCTTGCATATACAGAACATTTTAGTGCCTTATATGTGTTAAGTGCCATTTCCTTAACTTCTTTATAAAGCTTTTCTTCTAAATTTATAGCAAAATGCTCTGCTCCGTTTGCTGAATACTTTTGTTCATAATCATAAAAATCTGTTTTAGCCTTTATTGCAAGTATTGGAAAAAGTTCATTTTCAAATACAGGGCAAGTTATTTCATCTCCTTTTACAAATTCCTCAATCATAACTTCATTGTCCCATTTTAAGCCTTCTTTAACAGCATTTTCAACATCTTCTCTTTTAGTTATTTTAAATGTTGCAACACTTGAGCCTCCATTTGTTGGTTTTATAAATACTGGATATTTCATTTCTTCTATAGCTTCATAATCAATTTCTTCTATTGATTTAACATTTAACCATCTTGCTGTTCTTATGTTATTAGCTTTTAATATAGTTTTAGTTAAATCTTTATCCATACATAATGAACTACTTAATGTATCACAACCTGAATATGGAATTCCTAAAGTTTTTAGTACAGCTTGAACAGTACCATCTTCCCCAAATTTTCCATGTAGTGCAAGTAAAGCAAAATCTATATCCTTCACCTTTTCTATAACATCTTCCTTCTTATCTATTACAATAGGAACAACTTCATACTTTTCTTTATTTATATGTTTCATCATAGACTTTCCACTATTTAATGATACTTCTCTTTCTGAAGATATTCCCCCCATTAATATTCCAACCTTCATAACAAGTCCTCCAATTTACTATAAAATTTACTTACTTAAATCTTTATTAATTATATCACTATACAATGTATGATTAAAGCAATAAAAGTAAACTAAATTTATAAAAGGGTGTAAAATTTATAACTTTACACCCTTTTTATATACATATTTGTTTCATTTATTTATTATCTTCAACTCATTTACTATTTTTAAATTATTAATTTTAATTTATTTTTATGTATTAACATTAATTATAAACTTAATACTAAATCTCATACTATAATTTTATATTTTTATTAACTTTACTTTTACTAACTTTGTTTTTGCTAATTTCTTTATAATATTTACATTGTTTTGTCAAACTGCATTGTTCACATTTTGGATTCCTAGCAATACAACATCTTCTTCCATGAAAAATTAACAAATGATGTGCTAAACTCCATTCTTTTTTAGGAAGTTCTTTTTGTAATTGCTTTTCTACTTCTAATACATTATCTGAATCTGCAAGGCCTAATCTATTTGATACCCTGAATACATGAGTATCTACAGCTATCGATGGAACTCCAAAGGCATTGGATAAAACTACATTTGCAGTTTTTCGTCCTGCTCCTGCAAGTGATGTTATTTCCTCCATAGTTTTTGGAACTTCACCATTGAAATTTTCTTTTAACTGGTTACACATCATTATTAAATTTTTTGCCTTACTTCTATATAATCCAATTTGTTTTATTCTCTTTTCTAATTCTTCTGTTGTAAGCTTTAAAAAAGCATCTAAATCTGGATAATCTTTGAATAAAGTTTCAGTTATTTCATTTACCTTTTTGTCAGTTGTTTGAGCTGATAATATAGTAGCAACTAAAAGTTGAAAAGCAGATTCATGATTTAACTCACACTTTGCATCTGGATAATCTTCCTTAAGCTTTTCTAATATTGTTTTTGTTCTTTGCTTCATAAAATCACCTATTTATATATTCCTCTATATTTTTCAGGTAGTAAAATAGAAATTGACTTCATTATATGCTCCATACATCTTTCATCAAAAACATGTCTGTCTTCATCTTTTTCTTTTACTGGTAATTGTAGCGGCTCACCGATTTTTATATTTACATCTGCATAATTAAACTTTTCTCCACCCATATCACCATTTTTATTTATAGGTAAGAGTATTTCTGTTCCGTACATTCCAATTGGTATTATTTGTGCTTTAGTAAGTCTTGCTATTAATAATACTCCCTTTTTCCCTTCAATCATAGCACCTGTTCTACTTCTTGTTCCTTCTGGAAAGATAACTAAGTTTTCTCCACCTTTAACAAGCTTAACTATTTTGGTTATGGCCTCTTTATCTGCTGAATTTGGCTTTATTCCTACATTTTTTATCATCGCTGTTCCAAGTTTTGTTACAGGGTCATTTGAAAGTTTTATTCCAGCTACGAAAGTTGGATCATATTTTTCTTTAAGAAGTTTATCTAATATTAACCCATCTGCATTACTTAGATGATTGCATATAAATATTTTAGTTCCTTCTACCTTTTCTATATTTTCAAAACCTTCTACTTTAATATTAGCATATTTTTTAAAAAATCTATTTACAATAACTTTTGTTATCTTTATTACTAATGACTCTGGTAATATGTTTATTACCTTTACTAATGTTGGTGATAACATTATTCTCCCTCACTTCCTTTAATTATACTTATATTATATTTTATTACTATTTAAAAGTCTATCCACATAATCCTTTAAATAAGGGGAATCTGTTTTTATTGATTTTATATCTTGATTATTATTATTTATTTTAATTAAAGCATTTCTTTTTAAAACATTTTTACCTCTCCATCCACAAGATGTATTTAAAAAGCTTTCCTTAAATCCTCTATTATTTATGTTAGCTAATTCATGACTATTTTCTTTATTCATAAAATCAAAAGGATAAAATTCATTTATGTTTGAGAAATTTATTTTTTCATTATATGGACAAGTATTTTGACAACTATCACAGCCAAAAACTCTTCCATTTAATAACTTTATATGTTTATCTTCTAAATCTTTTTTTTGGGTTAAATAAGAAACACATATATTGCTATTTTTCTTATATGGATTTATGGATTTACTTGGGCAAGCTTTATAGCATAATTCACATTCTCCACATTCCTTAAAATGTGAAAGTTCTTTAAAGTCTCTTTCATCACAATCTATTTCCATATCAGTTATTATTTCTCCTAAAAAAACATAAGAACCATATTTTTTTGTAATAATCAAATTATTTTTCCCTATAAAACCAATACCTGCTAAATAAGCAATATACCTTTCTGGCAAGAAATTGCTATCTACAAAAGGGATTGCTTTCCCACCAATACTTTCAATGTATCCACATATTTTCCCTAAATAAGATTTTACTACTTTGTGGTAGTCTTCTCCTCTAGTATAAACAGAAAAACCATTATCAAAGTAATCTATATCATGAAGATAAGGGAAAGCTATTGATATAATAGTTTTCCCTTCACTCATATAATTAAACGGATTTATTCTCTTATCAATATCTTTTTCTTCGAATTCATTTTCAAGACCTAGACTTCTTCTTTTATAAAAGAACTCTTTAAGTTCTGTAAACTCTCTACATTTTATAAATCCTAAAGTATCTAAACCTATTGAATTACAGTAATTTATTATATTTTCTTTATTCATGATAACCCCTATATAATCATATTGTTATATATTGTTTTTTTATTTCCATCTTCGTCTATTACTTCAATTATATCATTAATATTTCTAATAATATTTCTTCCAGCACATCCTACAACAGTAGCTTTTTCTGGCACTTCCTTTAAAACTACAGTATTAGCTCCAACTCTAGAACCCTTTTTTAGTGTTATGGGGCCTAAAACTTTTGCTCCTGCTCCAATTATAACATCATCTTCTACTGTTGGATGCCTTTTTCCTTTTTCTTTTCCTGTACCTCCAAGAGTAACACCATGATATATAGTAACATTATCACCAATTTCACTTGTTTCTCCAATAACAACACCCATTCCATGGTCTATAAATAGACCTTTACCTATTTTGGCTCCTGGATGAATTTCTATTCCTGTAATAAATCTAGCTATTTGTGATAATAATCTAGCGCAAAAGAATCTTTTATGACTATATAAAAAATGTGCTATTCTATATGCTATCATAGCATGAATGCAAGGATATAACAAAAGCACTTCTATCTTACTTCTTGCAGCTGGGTCACTTTCTAATATATTGTTTATATCATATCTTAAATTTTTAAACACAGCTATTCCTCCCTTTGTAAAAATTACTTGTAACTAATACTAATCATATATTCCCATAGATATATATTTTTCTCCACCATCTGGTGCTATTACTAAGACTTTTTTCCCTTTTCCAAGTTTTTTTGCTTCTTGAATCGCAACAAATATAGCTGCTCCTGAAGATATTCCTAACAAAATTCCTTCCTTTGACGCAAATTCTTTAGTAACTCTAAAAGCATCGTCATCAGAAACCCTTCTAATTTCATCTATACACTCTGGATTATATATTTTGGGTATAAAACCGGATCCTAGTCCTTGTATATTGTGGGCGGCTGCTCTTCCTCCACTTAAAACTGGTGAACTTTCTGGTTCTACAGCAATTATTTTTATTCCATCTATTTTCTCTTTAAGCTTACTTCCTACCCCAGTTACAGTTCCTCCTGTTCCTACCCCAGCAATAAATACATCTAAATCATTTATGTCAGAGTATATTTCTTCTGCTGTAGTTACATAATGTTTTTTTGAATTTGCTAAATTTTCAAACTGCTGAGGCATAAAGTAATTATCCTGCTTTGCTAGAGCTTTAGCCTTTTCTATGGCGCCATTCATTCCTTGTGCACCATCTGTTAATATAAGTTCTGCACCATATGCCTTTATTAGATCTCTTCGCTCTTTGCTCATGCTATCTGGCATAATTATTATAACCTTATATCCCTTTAATTTTCCTATCATAGCTAGTGCTATTCCTGTATTTCCACTTGTAGGCTCTACTATTATTGAACCTTTTTTTAAAAATCCTTCTTTTTCAGCTTTCTCAATCATTCCTAAAGCTGCTCTATCTTTAACACTTCCACCTGGATTATATTTTTCTAATTTAACATATATTTCAGCACTATCTTCATCAACTAAATTATTTACTTTTAATATTGGTGTTTTCCCTATTAAATCTAAAACGCCATTGTATATCATATTTTCCTCCCTATATATAAGTTCTAATTTAGATAATTTATTTTTAAAGTTTATTACAATTTTATTTCTATAATTGTATAGCTTTCTATAAAAAACAGACATATGTAAATTTTATCATTTCATTTCTCAACTTCAAGTAAACTAAACTTATTTATATTTACTTAAAAACTTAAGGTAATAAATTATAAAAAACTTCGCCTCCAAAATATAGAGACGAAGTAAAACTCTAATTGCAAATCCACTTACTTTTATCTTATTTTTTTCTTCCAAAGTGGATATAATATTTCATCTATTAAATCATGAGTATTTACAGCTCCAATTAACTTGTCTTCTTCATCAATTACTGGTATTGCTAACAAATCATATTTAGCTGCAAGTTCTATTGCTTCATCTACATTAACATCATGTCTAATAACTTCTATATTTTCACTCATTATATCTTTAACTTTAACATCAGGCTTATTTAAAATTAAATCTGATGGGTTTATTGATCCTAATATTCTATCTTCCTCGTCTGTAATATAAATTCTATATAATTCATCTTCTTCTAGTTCTTCCATTTCTCTTAATATATCTATTATTTCTCCTATTGTTATATCTAAATTAAAAGAAATAAAATCTGTGCTCATTATACTACCAACGGCTTCATCTTCATATCTTAAAAGTTCTTTTACTTCTTCAGCATCTTCTTTTTCTAAGTTTATAAGAATTTTTTCTCTTTCTTCGTCATCCAAATCATCTAATATATCTGCAATCTCATCATTTGGCATATTCTCTAAAAGTTCAGCTGCTTTTGTTTCACTTAATTCTTTTATAATACTACCTTTATATTCAGGCTCTATTTCTTCCAATGTATCTGCTGCCAAGTCTTCATCTAATGATTCAAAGATTTGTTTTCTTGAACTTGCATCTAGATTTTCTAGTATATCTGCAAGATCTGCTGGATGAAGAGTTGAAAGTTTTTTATATGGAACTGCTATTTGTAAATTATTATTTACCATTTCTAAAGATTCAACATCATCCCACATTAAAACTCTATCATCATAATCTTTCCTAAGTATCTTGTATATAAAACTACCAAGCTTTGCACAATTCATCCTTCTAAATCTTGCAAGAGGGCCTGTTTCTACTGCTATTACCCTGTATTCTCCAGCAATTTCTGCTATTCTTAAATCATCAACTCTTACTACTTGCTTTCCATTTATATCTACTATTTTTTTATCAAGTAAATGTTCTGATAAAAGATAAGAATAAGTTCTTGGGAGTATTTCTTTGCTTCCTCTTGTCACTATTTTTATCCTATTTTCTTGCTGATAAAAATTAATGCTTCTAAATTCATAGTGAAAAGTTGATCCATCTCTTTTGACTTTATAACCAATTACTCTAGGATACCCATCTTCAGTGGTTACATATATATCTTTAAGTTCTCCAAGACTTTCGTCAAATTCATCAAAGATCTTTCTTCCCAGGATATTTGTATATAGAAATACCGATAATTTCTTCATATCTTTTCCTCCTCACTTTTAGAGGAGTTAAACATAAATTTAATAAAATAAAATGGAATACAATTAATTTATAATGAAGTTTATCTCCCCTAAAACTCTAATATTCAATTTTGATAAGTTAATACTCTGAGGGACACCCTCCATTTAAATTCACCCCTTATTTATTTAGAATAAATATCTTTTATTTTGTTGTACATATATTCTCCAATATTATATTATATTAAAAACCACCAAAAAGGCAACCTTTTTAATAGTTAAATATTAAAGAATGAAAAAGTGGAAAAATTAGAGAAGGTTTTAAACACTTCACTATTCACTTTTTATAAAAATACACATAAAAAACACCTATAAACTTAGACACCTTTTATAAGTGTCTAGTATATAGGTATTTTCAAACTATCTTTTTTATTTAAATGTATATATAGACTTTAATAAGCAGCCTAATATTAATACTTCTCCAATTATAACATATGGATATAAGCTTATTCCACCTAACAATAAAATGTATTCTACTATGTAGATAATTAAGCTTATTAAAAGCATCCTCATACCAGCTTTATTAGAAAACGGTTTGTCTAAATTAATTAATATAAATACTGCTAAAGACGCTAATATGATTAAATATATTAAAATTGGTATTATTCCATTTTCTATTGAAATAATGAATCCAAAATTATTAGTTATACTTATACTAAACTTATATGTATATACTAAAAGTCCATATAGTAACCCTAATATTACCATAAAAATATAATTTCTACTGAATTTTATTCTTTCATTTCTTAAAAAGATATATAAGGATGATAGTATAATTAATGGAATACTAAAGTAATTGAGCAATGCATATTCTTTTAAAAAATATATTATTCCTTGTTTTTCTATTATCACTCCACATAATAGCACTATACATCTTAATATCATTGGTATTAATAAGATACTTATAAATAATTTAATTTTTTTAGGTGATAAGTCTATATTCTTTTTCCCTAGATATAAAATAAATGTAATTATAAATAACAAAAGACATAAATAGCTGAATTCTAACAATTGCACTCCTACCTTTTTATTACTGCTACTTATAATTATTAAAAAAAGTCTTATTTTATTCTAGTTTTATATTATTTTACTCCCAAAATTTTTAGTCCACCTTTTATACACTTTATATTAAGTGGAAAGTCTGGTCCCTTTTCACCATCTATATCAGTTACGATATCTTCATAAGATTCTATATATAAGTTATTAGTTTTAAAATAAATAACATTATCTGAATCTAAATGTTCTCCTCTTAATACTTTAACAAATAAAGGTATTAATTCTATTATTGGAATTGCCTTAAATATAATAACATCTAATTGCCCATCAGTAACATTTGCTTGTGTTGCTAGCTTGAAATTACCTGCTGTTTGACCATTAAAAACTAACATAAAATACATTTTACCTTCGTATTTCATCTCTTCTGAATCAATTTTTATGTCAAGTTTTCTAAAGTTTGGAAGTTCTTCTAATCCCTTTAGATAATATGCTAACTTTCCTATTGTATTTTTTAAATTTACATCTGTCTTTTGTGATACATCAGTAAATAAACCTGTGCTTGCAACATTTACAAAGTATTTATCATTTATACTTCCTAAATCTACTGGTGTAACTTCTGATGATAATATTTGTTTACATGCCTTTGATATATCTGATGGCATTCCTAAAAATTTACCAAAATCGTTTGCTGTTCCAACTGGTAATATTCCTATTGGAACTGATATTCCACATTTCGCCATAGCATTAACAACATTATCTATGGTTCCATCTCCCCAGCAATCAACACGTAATAATAATTATTTTCTTTAAAGTCATTAAAAGCATTTATAACATCTACTTCTTTATTTATTCTATACGGGACAATCGTGTATCCTGCGTCTTGGTGTATTTTTATAACCTTATCCAATTGATCTAATATCAAATTTTCTCCTGAGTATGGGTTATAAATAAATTTTACCTTTTTCACATTACCCCTCCTAGGTTTATTGTATTATTAATTATATAATTCCATATAATAAGTATAGAAGTTGCAATAAATATTCTACTCTTAACTAAATTATTTTAACAGCTTATATTAATTTAAGTAAAAGATGATGTAGATTATTGATTGAAA
>NZ_ASRV01000208.1 GCF_000401215.1 Clostridium sartagoforme AAU1
AACATCTTATATTTATTTTAAATATATGTTATAATATTGCATTGATAATAAAATATTAAGAAAGCATTAACTTTGCTTAGTATTTTTTAAACCAGGAGTGATTTTATGAAAAAGAGTTGTATTCCAAATGTTTTTACATTCATTAATTTATCGTGTGGCATAATATCTATTTTATACACATTTGAAAAAAATTATTTATTTGCTTGCTTCTTTATAATAATAGCAGCACTTGTAGATAGATATGATGGAAGAATAGCTAGATGGTTAAATGTTACAAGTGAGCTTGGAAAAGAATTAGATTCTCTAGCTGATTTAGTATCCTTTGGAGTAGCACCATCTATTCTTACATTTTTAATGTATGATTTAGAAAAAGTAGGTCCAGCTGGAATAATAGGCTTTGCTGTTTTATTAGCATTTCCTATATGTGGAGCTTTCAGATTGGCTAGATATAACACATCTTCTTTTGACGGTGTTTATACTGGAATTCCTATAACTATTGCAGGAAGCTTTATAGCTGTATTTGTATTTTTTACATTAAATTATAAAATAACACCATGGATTCCAATTGTTCTTTTAATCCTTGGCGCTTATCTTATGGTTAGTACTTTTAAACTTAAAAAATTATAATAGTGAAATTAAAATCTAAAGCTATTTCAAATACATTTGAAATAGCTTTTTTAGAATAATTTATTCCTCATCTTCTCTTTCTGAATTATTAAATTGTATTTCATAATCGATCTCTGTCAATATATTATCTTTATTTGTTTTTTCATCAACATATTGTTTTTTAATCTTACAATACTTTGTATAAGATGCACTGCATTCATCAAGAGTCTTAATTATTTCATCTATTATTTCTCCTAAATCATCAGCTCTTTTTATAGCTTCTTTAACCTGACTTTTTTTGGCTTCTGATATATTATTTAGTTCATTTGCTCCTCCTACTAAAAGCCTATATGAATTCACCATAGAATTAAGTAGATTGGTTAGATTATTAATTTCATTATAATGAGATTTAATTAAACTTCTATATTGCAATTAATCACCTCTCTCTATTCTGTAAGGTAATATATGCTAAACTTATATATTATTTTTGTTTTTTTCTGCTTCCATTTCTATGGATTCACTTGAAAATTCATCATCTATTTTGTTATAAATTTCAGATGCATATTTAAATCTGTCTTCTAATTTTTGATTCTTTTGTTTACGTATAATTTCATCATTTAAAGCATCTATGCTTTCTTTTAATATCTTTCTTGTTTCTTCTAGAACTTCCTCTATTGCTCTACTTATATATTCATAATCCTCTTCTTTGCATTTTAATGAACCTAAATGTTCTTGATACATTGCTTCAAACTCTCCCATATAGTAATTTACTAAGCTCTCCTTATCAACATCACTTAAAGGTTCTTTAATTTCTGAAATTATCTTTTTATATTCATCATATATTTTTCTAAATCTATTTGCATATTCATTTGACTTCTTTAATTCTTCCTCTTTATTTTTCCCTTCACAACTCTCTTCAAGAGCAGCAATATATATCATAAATGCTTTCATGTAACTTGCTATCTTTTCCTCCATGACTTTATCTTCTATGTTTTGAATCTCCTCTTCTTGTATTTCTTCTGTTTCATTTCCATGATAAGCTTCTACAGAATCTTCTTTGTCTGCTAATCTCCATCTACAACTTTCAACTTGCTCTTCTTTTATTTCACTTTCAGTTTCATAATCCATAGTATTAGATTCAAAATTATATCTAAACTCTTCATTAAACAATACAGGGACAAAAAATTCTTTTGGTATTGATATAAACACTATACTATCCTCCTTAATCATTGCTGATCTTATAATATGGTTTATAATAAGCTCTAGGATATTTACATAGTGGACATATTATTGGAGCCTCTTCACCTTCATGTACATACCCACAATTCATACATACCCACAATGATCCTTTTGGTCCTTTGAACATTGTTCCATCTTCAATCCTGTCATATAGAACTTTAAAAGTTTCTGCATGATTTTCTTCTGTTTCTGCTAATTCCTTATAAAAATCAGCTATTTCAGTGAATCCTTCTGTTCTCGCCTCTTCTTCGTATTTCTTGTAAATATCTTCATATTCTGATCTTTCCCCTAAAATGCAATCTTCCAAATTGTTCTTTGTACATATTACCAAATTCAAGAACTTTCCATATACTTCTCTTGCATGAGCTAATTCATTATTTGCTATTTCATCGAATATTTCTCCTACCCATTGATAGCCATCAAGTCTTGCTCTTTCAGCGTATAAATTGTATCTACTTCTTGCTCTTGATTCACCTGCAAATGTCTTATATAAATTTTGTTCTGTTTTACTTCCTTTTAGTTCCATTCTTCTCTCCTAAAACTTTATACGCTTATATTTTATGCAATATATCATTTAAATGTGACCTTATGTAATATTTTGCGAAGCATTTTTCAGTTCACAAGGCACAGTGCATAGTTGTTTTTATTTTTTTAGATAACAGGGAACAGGTATCAGGTAACAAATGCTAAATGTAAACTTTAGATTTATTTTGCGAAGCAAGCTTCTTAGGTAACAGTTAACAGTTAACAGTTAACAAACTCAATTATAGTCTGCTACGCTTAACTAAATTTTAATGTCCCTCACCAATTATTTTTTACCGATAACTTAATTTATTATTAATTTAAATTCTTAATATAAGTTGGCGAAGGTAAATAGACGGTGAAATAAGCATATAGCGAGAAACTAGAAGTATTTGG
>NZ_ASRV01000209.1 GCF_000401215.1 Clostridium sartagoforme AAU1
AACAGAAGTACTTCGTGAAAGGAAGAACTACTATGCCTTAGTGTTGTTGGTTTGTCTGAGCGCAGCGAGTTTAACCAAAACTCTTGGCATAGTAGTTCTCCGAGCCTAGTACTTCTTTTCGTAGATATTTAGCTTATGAAACATATCTATTTATCGTAGCCTTTATATTTGCAATTTAAAACTTACTTTAATTAATAAATATTTTTCTGTCTTCATTACAAACTATTTCTACACTTTTACCTTCTTTTGTTTTTGTTATTAAAGTCACCTTATGCCCCCATAAGTCTTGAACATATTTTAGAGTTTCTTTTGCGTATGACATTTCAAGCTCACGCCCATCGAAAAAATGTTCTAATGTTAAGCTTAAATCCCTTTTATTTAAATCAGTAACTCTTATATATGGAATTGATGCAACACCACAAGTATCTGCTAAGTAATCTCTTATTTGCTTCCAACCAATTTCATCTGGTACTTCTTCAATTACGTAATCAAAACTTTTTTTAGCATATTGAAATAAATTAAGATCTTCACAAAGCTCTTGAGTTAAATACCTTCTCAAGAATGAACTATCTCGCTCTAATTTTCTAACCTCAAAAATCTTATCTCGTCCGTATCTTCTTTCAATATCTTGGAATACTTTAAACCCTATATAATACGGATTTAATCCTCCTATAATAGGTGCTACAACATCATTATGCCTTTTTAAAAATTCAAAATGCAGTCCTTCCTCAAGATCTAGTTCTTTTAATATATTATAATGCCAAAAGCTTGCCCATCCTTCATTCATTATTTTGGTCTCTATTTGTGGCATAAAGTATTTGGTTTCTCTTTTTACTATTCTTAATATATTTTTTTCCCATTCTTCTAAGGAGCTATATTTAATTATAAATCCAATAACATCATCAAATGGCTCTACCGGTATTTTAGATATATTGGGAAATGGAATATCCTTATTTTCCTCTAATATCCCTCTATTTTCTTTTTTTAAATAATAATCTTCAATTAAACTCTCTTTTATCTCTTCACTACTTAATTCTTTTATTCCAACAACTCTAGGTATTTGAAATTTAATTGCATGAGCTGCATCTAGTATTTTTTCAACTTTTTCATATCCTATACTTGGGTCGTTAATATATCCCCTAATTATTTCTGCATCTAGCTTAAACATCTCTAATGCACCTTTAGCATTAGTTCCTTCTACAAACATTCTATTATTTGCAAAGAAATCATTATGCCCATAAACATGTGCCATTGTTAGTATTTGTAGAAGTAACGTATTTTCTCTCATCAAATATGCAAGACAAGGATTTGAGTTTATTACCATTTCATAGGCTAATCCAGTCATATTTAATGAATATAAGGTTTTATTTTTATCATACGCTTTTCCATAACTCCAATGAGGATATTTAGAAGGCATACCAACATATGCCTCATATCCTAACATTTCATTAAACCCTATTATTTCAAATTCTTGTGGATAAAAATTTAGTCCAAATTCCCTTGCCTTTGATTCTATAATTTCATTCCAAGCTTCTAAAGTACTCACATTGTATTCCATAGCTATTCCTCCTTTAGCTCTTTAGATAACATTATCTTCAATGCATCCCATAAATCTTTCTTTTCCTTTACTATTACGGAAACAAAATTTTTATAATTTATTTCCTTATTAAATCTATAGTACATTGTTGTAGAATAAGTGGAAGGTAATAGCTCTGCATATCCAAACATATTGCTTACTTCACATAAGTCTTTTACAGATTTCATAGCTCTTTCGTTATCCTCGCTCCAGTTATCCCCATCACTAGCATATATAGGATAAATATTCCACATTTCCGGTGGATATTTTTGTGCAATTAAATTTAAAGCTGTATTAAGTCCACTTGAAATATAAGTTCCTCCAGATTCTGCTTTATGGAAAAATTCATATTCATTTACCCTTTTTGCAACTGTTGTATGGGATATAAATTCAAAGGCTATATTGTTATATTTTCTTCTTATAAATCTAGATAAAACAAAGAATAGGGACCTTGCTAAATACTTTTTACTGCTATCCATAGATCCTGATACATCCATGATAAATATCATTACTGCATTACTTTCCTTTTTAGGTTTTTTCTTAACCTTATAATATCTAAGATCTTCTTCTCTAAATGGAAACCTAGCTATTTTTGTATTTAACCCTTCCTCTAATAATGCTCTCTTTTTCCCTTGCTTCCTTGCCATTTTTGCTATAACTGTCTTTTTCTTTGCAAGCCTTGGATTTATTCCATATCTTTGATATCCACGCTTTCGCCCTGCACTTTCAGTTATTATTTCAGAATACTTTTTTCTATCCAAATTAGGAAGCTCTAGATCCTCTATAATATAATCCATAAGCTCTTCCATTGTTATTTCAGTTTCATAGATATCATCCCCTGGAGAATTTCCAGCTCCTTTATTTCCACTTTTTCCAGAGCCCTGACTTCCATCTGAAATCTTATCTCCACGCCTCTCATTTCCAACCCCTGTGGCAACCCCCTTATTATTTCGCCCAAATACAAATTGATATTCTTTTATACCCCTAATTGGAATTTTAAACTTCTTATTTTTACTTTCCCCAATTATACTTTCCTCTGAAAGAATATCTCCCAAATTCTCTTTTATGGACTTTTCTACTAATTGCCTATGCCTTCTTCTATCTTCTATGGATCTATCATGCTCTAATGGATTATCTGCATTGTCTCTAAAGATTGCCATTTTTATCAATCCTTCCACAAGTTGTTTGCAGCATATTTTAATATGACATCACAACAATGTAAGCAGTATCCATTATTTTGCATTTCTTCAACCATAGAGTTATATTTTTCAGCTTGTTCTGTATCTCTAACTCTAGATTTAGTTATTATTCTTGAAAGATCCTTAACAGATGCCATAAGTTTCTTTTCTATAGCTTCTTTTAAAGGCTCATAGGAAGTATAGTCTATTTTGCTTCCATTTCTAATTAAATAGAACATATATGAAGTAACATCTGCTCTAAATCCCTTACATGAATTTTCTGAAACCCCTATTTGTTCTTCTATACTTCTCATAAATTCTTCATCTGGATTTAATTCTTCACCAGTGGATATATCCTTAATTTTACTCTTATTAACAAAGGCTTCTGCATTATCTATATAGTTATCAAATAAACTTTCAGCCTGTTCTCTAAAGGAATGAATAAATGCTTTTGTAATTTCCTTTTCAAGAATCTTGTTATATTCTTTCCTTATAGTATCCTGCATAAAAGCAAGATATTTTTTCTTATCTTCAGCTGCTATATCCATTTCCTTAACTGATTTTATTATACTTTCCATTATGCTTAATGGATTTATGCAGTTATGCTCTGAACTAGATAGCGCATTATCTATTGCCTTAATTATAAATCTTGTACTTATGCCCTTCATACCTTCATATGAACCGGCTTCTTCTCTTAATTCATTTATATCAATTCTCTTAGTACCACCTTTTTCAACTATATCTTCTCCATTATAAATTTTAAGTTTTGTTATAGGGTCAACCTTAGCTGATGGAGATAATCTTGAAAGAATAGCAAACATAGCTGCAATTTCTATTGTATGTGGCGCTATGTGAGCATTAAAGTTACTCTTTTTTAATATTTTTTCATATATCTTTACTTCTTCATCAAGCTCTAAGCAGTATGGAACTTCTATTTTTACAATTCTATCTAAAATAGCTTCATTTGTATGATCTGATTTAAATTTATTCCATTCAGCTTCATTTGAATGTGCTATTATAAGACCATCAAAGTAAATCATAGATCCTTTACCTGGTGATGGAATAGATTTTTCTTGTGTTGCTGTAATTATTGTATGAAGATATTCCACATCATTTTTAAATACTTCTATAAATTCAACTAATCCTCTATTACCTACGTTAAATGCTCCATTTAGTGAAAATATTCTTGGATCATCTTCTGAATACATATCCATTTTAGAAATATCAATTGAACCTGTTAATATTGATGTATCCTGATTATTAGGATCTACCGGTGGGACAACTCCAATTCCTTTTCTAGATCTAATAGAAAATCCCTTTCTTTCAACTGGGAATTTTTCATATTCTCCATTTAAATTATTAAGCAGCTTATACTTACAAACTGGACATAAATCACCTTCTATTTTTAAACCTAATAATTCCTCAAATTTTGGTCTTAAATGCTTAGGTATTAAATGTAATGGTTCTTCATGCATTGGACAACCTTTTAATGAATATATAGGAGCACAATCTACTAATGCTTTCTTTAAAGCTTCTACTAAAGATGACTTACCTGCTCCAACTGGACCAACTAAGTATAAAACCTGTCTAGATTCTTCAGCATTCATTGAAGCTGAGTGTAGATAATTTACAAGCTTCATTATAACTTTGTCAATACCAAAAAAATCATCCTTAAAAAAACCATATTTTCTTATAGATTCATTTCCATATATTTTCTTAACCTTAGGGTTCTCTTCTCCCTTTAGTACTTCTATTCCCTTGCTAACTACCATATCATAAATTCGCTTATGTGAAAGCTTAGCTATATCTGGGTTTTCTTTTATTATTTCTAAATAATCAAGGAATGTTCCTTCAAACTTTTCTCTATTTCTGCTTTCTCTATCACTTTTTATAAATTCTTCAAAGTTCATTTACTCCCCCCTTTTACTAAAATATATTCATTATCCTTGCCTATATATGACAAGTATTTTTTCCTAAATGAACTCCTTTTAATTTTCTATAAATATGCACGTAAATGAAAAAAGGTTCACGAAAAAAGCTGATATGAGAAAATCATATCAGCTTTTTTACATATATATTTTATTTTAAACGATTATCATCTCTTTATATTTATTTGTCCACATATATAAAAACTCAATGAATATATTAAGCATTTAATTGTTAATAAAACAGTTTCACCTATAGGTAACCCAAAATATCCTGTTACATATATATTTAGAAAATTAATGAATGTATTTCTTATTATGAGGTATAGAAAGTAGTAAACTACTGAATATAATCCTATTCCAGATAAGGCTAATCCACTATTTTTAAATGCTACAACTAAAAGAAAACCTAGAGAATTCATAAATAAGCTTTGAGCAATTAATTGTAACAATATATTAATAAATATTATTTCCTTAAATATTAATGAGGAAATAAAAACATATATACTTAATAGTATTATATAAAAAATCATGAATCTAAACTGTCTATTTATACCTAATTTCCTTTTTGCATCTTTTATAGTAAATAGTATTTCTCCAATATCGTCCTCAACTAATTCTTTTGTATTAATAACTCCCATTATTCCTGCAAAAAATGTTAAGCAATATTCAGAAAAGAACATAAAACTAGATGTTGCCATGTTAGTTTTTCTCATAAGCCAATAGTAAATTAATAAGCCACTTATAAACATTAGAATAAACAAAAATATTTCTTTTCCTAAAATTTTTATCTCTAATATATTTTTATTCTTCATTTTTTAACTTCCTTAAATAGAAATATGCATCTTCAAGTGTTGGTTTAACTTCTACAATAGAATTTTCATATTTACTTAACTCTTCATGAGATACAAATCTAGCATTAATTTTATTTCCTTCATATCTTATATTAATTACATGAATTAGTTTTTCAACATCTTTAAATTTTTCCTTATTAAAAATGCCTTCAAAAATATGACCTTGGGCTCTATTTTTTAGTTCTTCAACTCTTCCCTTAAATAATATTTTTCCTTTATCTAATACACAAATATTTTCGCAAGTTGCTTCTAAATCTTCAACTATATGTGTTGATATTATTAATGTTATTTCTCCTGATAATTCATTAATTAAATTTCTAAATTCAATTCTCCTTTCTGGATCAAGTCCAGCCGTTGGCTCATCAATTATAAGTATTTTAGGATTGCCTATAAGTGCCTGAGCTATACCAGCTCTCCTCAACATTCCACCTGAAAGTTCTCTTATCTTTTTGTTTTTATGTTCATTAAGTTTCGTTAATTCTAATACGCTTATAACTTCTTCATCTATATTATTCTTTTTTATACCCTTTAGGTTAGCCAAATAATATATAACATCATATAACTTAACATTTTTGTATAAAGAAAATTCTTGTGGTAAATATCCAATAATCTCTTTTACTTTATTTTTATTTTTCCATTCTATATCTTCATAACTAATATTACCTTTTTCTATATCTAACAATGTTGTTAAAGTTCTCATTAGCGTTGTTTTTCCTGCTCCATTTGGACCTAACAAGCCAAAGTTACCCTTTGGAATTTCCATAGAAATATTATCTAAAACCTTTAACTTACCGTAGCTTTTAGATAAATTTTCAATAACTATATTACTCAATGCCATACCTCTTTTCATATAAATCTACTAGCTCACTTATATTAGTTACATTAACACCTTTATTAATCAAATTATAATAGTCATTTATAAACTCTTTTAAGTCTTCTATATTCATTTTATTTATTAAATTTTCTATTCTTTTTACTTCATCATAATTTATATCCTCATTAGGGATACTATTTATCATAAAGTTTGTATTATATCTTTTATTTGAATATTCTTTAATTAAATTTATATATACATTATTTATCAAAATATTATTAGTTGCATTATTTTGATAATTTCCTTTTAGCTCTCCCCTAATTATATAATCTAAAAATGCTCCATCATTAATTATAGAATTATAATCCTGAACTAGTAAAGACTCATTTGAAACTGTTATCAAACTAGGTAATAGAGGTATATTTACAATAGCTATATTTTTAATATCATATTCCTCATTATTAAATAAATCACTAAATAATTTATTAGAAAATTTATATCCACTTACTATTTTTTCTAGATTTAATTTAATATCTTCTTCACTGTACAATGAAGGCGAATAGTAAATATTATAGGAATCTATTTTTATTTCTTTTAATTGGTCTGTAGCCAATAATATAACACCATCATTACTTTTTCCATTTAATTGACCATCTTTAAATTCTAAATTCGAATAACTAATATTAGATAAATTTGTACTAATAAAATATTCTATATCATTATCATCTGTAAAACCAGTTCTATTAGTAGGTATATAGTTAATAAAGTTAGGAAGATATACCTGCTCCATGTTCATATACATTCCGTATTTGCTGTATCCATAATATTTAATATCTAATGATTTAGTTTCTGTGCTATTTAATACAATATTTACTTCATCATTATCTCTTGTAAATTTTACAGTTTGTCCCAATTCATCGGATATACTCTCTATAGTAAAGAACGGATGTAGATAAAAAGTTATATTTTCATCTTTTATATTATTTATCTCTAATTTTGATTCAAATTTCGTTTTATTATCAAAATTAATTTTCATATTTACACTTTCAATCATATAATTTATATTAGGATTTTGATTTTCTCTTTCGAATTTTATAAAATCATATTGTGTCCTATTTTGAAAATATCCACTTCTATACTTTTGGAATTTATGTACATATATCCACATATAAAAATAATCACAATACTTATAGAAGGAATAATAATTTTTTTATTAATATATTTTCTATAAACTACCACCAAAGAAATTAATAATATAACTATATTTTTGACTACTATTGTAATTGATACGTTTATTCCTATTATGCTGTTATATATCTCCATTTCAGAATTAATAAATCCTTGGGTTAATAACCATTTTAGGTAATTTACATTAATAGTATGAAACATATTTGATAATACTCTAAATAGCTCATTATTTAACGGTGTAAGTGAAAACCATAATAATATTATCAATAAATACCCCTTATTTCCTTTTATATTATTTCCAACAATATAACCAATAAGATATCCTACTAATATAGGAATAAAATGATATTGAAAAATAAAGCTAATAACTTCTTTAAATAATAGAAAGTTACCCATTTTCATATAAATAATAATTATAAGAATATCTAAAACGCTTGTAATAATTAGTGAGTAGATTACTCCAAGTAATAACTTTCCTGTTAAATTGAATATTTCTCCATTTGTAATACATGATAATACTTCTTCACATTTATCCTTTTCTTCGCTTTTACCTAAAAAATATCCATTTATCATGAAAAATAAAGTCAATATAGCAATAACATAAGTTTGTCCCCTTAATGAATTATATAATTTATTTTTATCTAACACGTAATAATAGTAATTAACATATTGGCTTAATAAAATGATTAAACTTCCTATAATAATCATTATTTTCTTATGCTTTATATTTGAATTGTGTATTTTTAAAGAATTAATTATTTTATCCATATTATTTCCTCTTTTATTAATTAATATAAAGTAGTATTAATAT
>NZ_ASRV01000210.1 GCF_000401215.1 Clostridium sartagoforme AAU1
TAACTTTTATTTTATAGTATTATATCTATATAAGCTTCTATACGCTTTGCCCCTCCTCCACTAGGCCCACTACCAATTACAGTATTGTTATTAACTCTATACTTATATAACTTATAACTATAACCTATATCTATGTTTTTGGAATTAAACACCTCTTTATCAAAGCTTATTCCTTTAGATACTTCAAATACATATTCTCTTTCTTCATTAGGGTCAAAGAAAGAACTATAATTATATTTATCTCCTGGCTTAAGATTTAATAGTGCTTTTCTTTCATCATTGTCATATCCATTAAATATAGGAGCTCCTTGAGAAGTCCCAGTAAACTGCAAACTTATATTATTAAAACTAGCATAATAATCACTAGTATTCTTTATACTTATTTTTATCTTATATATATTATCATCTTCTTCTAATCCAACATAATTTATCTCTGGCACACCCTGTTCAAAATCAACAGAATTACTATACAAAACTTTATCTCCTAAAATAAATTTAAATCCTAAAATAAAGATAAGGCTAAAAAGAAAAATACTTATACTTACTTTTATAAATTTTTTATTCATTTTAATCTCCTCCTAAGCTAAATCTTTATTTTTATAAATTCTTAAAGAAATATAAAGAGATATTATAAATAACGTTAATCCTATACCAAATATAAGAATCAAGTATACATTCATTGACATAATTTTATAATCATAATTTTTTAAATTAAATATTTTAAAAATTAAAGTCCCTATTTTTCTTGAAAAACTTATAAGTAATGTTTCTTTTCCTGTATTTATAAATTCATAAGCACTAGTATTTTTATAAGTCATATATCCTACAAATATTGTTATAATGGGTGCAGCAATCC
>NZ_ASRV01000211.1 GCF_000401215.1 Clostridium sartagoforme AAU1
CTCTACTACATACTCCATATAATTCACCGCTTTCCTCTTTAATACTTGGAGGGGAATTTAAAAGCTAAGCTTTTAAATTCCCTCTATAATTATTTAATTAAATCACCTTTTTCAGATGCAACTTTAACTTTACCTTCTTTTATTTGATTGAATATTTCATCAACCTTACTTACAGTTTCTTTACTTAAATTTGGATTTTCTTTTGGAAGACCTATACCATCATTCTTAGCATCGAATGTTAAAGTTTGTCCACCTGGGAACTTTCCATCTAATTCAGCTTTAACCATTTCAAATGAAGCTGAATCTACTTTCTTCATTGCAGAAGTTAAAATGATTGATTTATCATCTTTGTAAATACCATCTGCATATTGGTCAACGTCAACCCCTACAATCCAAGCTTCTTTTCCAGCTGTTGCTCTAGCTTTAGCTTCATTTATAGCTCCAACTCCAACTCCACCAGCTGCTGTAAATATAGCTTTAACTCCGTTATCAAACATAGTTGCTGCTAATTGTTGTCCTGCTGCTACGTTATCAAATGATCCTTGATAAACAACATTTTCTGCTTTTATTGACATCTTTGTTCCTAAATTATCATTAGCATATTTAACACCTTGTTGGAATCCCCAGTTAAACTTTTGAACTGCTGGTATTTCCATACCACCTATGAAACCTAATTCTCCTTCTTTCAATTGAAGAGAGGCTGCTACACCAGCTAAGAAACCTGCTTCATGTTCAGCAAAGAATATAGCAACTGCATTATCAGCTACTTTTTCAACTCTATCTGCTCCATTTTTCCCATTATTAGGAGATCCATCGATAATTACAAATTTTGCATCTGTATATTTATCTTGAGATTGGAATATAGCTGTTTCAAACTTAAATCCAGGAGTAACTATAAATTTATATCCTGTATCATAAAGATTTCCAATTTCCTTCATATAGTCAGCTTCTGTTGTTCCTGTTGGTTTTAAATAGTTAGTTTCAACTTTTAATTCTGTTTCTGCTTTCTTTATACCTTCCCAAGTACCTTGGTTAAATGATTTGTCATCAATAGTACCTGCATCAGTAACCATACCTACTTTTAAATCATTTTTCTTGTCTGTACCTGTTTCTCCACCCTTGTTACCACAGCTTACAAGTCCAGTGACCATAAGAGCTGAAAGTGTTAATGCTATTAGCTTTTTTTTCATAATAATCCCTCCATAAAATAATATATAGCAATCTTTGATATACAAAGAAGTGCGTCTTTTTAACAAAAATTTTACCCTTGATACCGCTTACAAATAAACTCAATATTTATTTATTAACTTTTCCTTCTGATCCATTTAAAATTAGTTTTGGTGGAATGTTTATGCGATTTATCTTCTTATTATCTTTATTCTTAAATATCTCTAAAAGTAACTTTATAGCTGATACTCCTAATTCCATAGGCGAATCTTCAATATAAGTTAAATTAATTCCCACTATATCTATTAAATCTATTTTATTAAAACCAACTAACGCCATATCCCTTGGTATATTCTTTTCTCTTTCAAATAAAGCTTTAATTGTTCCTAAGGTCATTCTATTACTGCATGAAATTATCGCAGTAGGTGGGTTTTCCATATCCAAAAATTCTTTAGTTATTTCATAAGCTCTATCTAAACTAAATTGTCCTTCTTTTATATAATCATCTATAATTGGTATATTACTTTGGATTAATGCCTCTTTATACCCATTTAATCTATTCATTGCTGAACTTGAACTAATTATTCCTGTTATTATACCTATTTTTTCGTGACCTTCATTTATTAATAACTTAGTAGCATCAAAACCACCTTTTACATCATCAACAAAAACTCCATTTAAATTTATATAATTTAAATCTGCAGAAACTAATACAATAGGTATATTTATACTATTTATTATATCTATAAATACATCTTCTAATTTCGTATCTCCAAACCCTGGAGTCATTATAACTCCTTTTAATCTATGCTTTTTAACTTCATCTAATGCTTTTAATTCACTTTTTACATCATTATTTGTATTAAATAATATTATATTTAAATTAACTTCTTCTGCAATTTTACTTATACCTTTTATTATCTCACCAAAGTATGAATTTGTTATATCCGGAACTATTATTCCTATAGTGTTTGTCTCTCTTTTAGAAAGACTTCTTGCTATTGCACTCGGAACATAATTCATTTCTTCTATAACCTTTAAAACTCTTTCTTTAGTTTCCTCTTTTACATATGAGGAATTATTTAAAACTCTAGAAATAGTTGCAGAAGATACACCAGCTTTTTTTGCTATGTCATCTATAGTTACTGCCATATTTTTTCTCCTTATGTATCTACGATAAAATTTAATAAATTTGTCTATATGCCTATTATATATCTATTATATTCATTAATACTAGTCCTAAATTCTATTAAATATAGATTTTGATAAATTTTTCTATAATCACATTTTCTTAAGTTAATATTAATTTATTTTTATTCTTAAATAATTACTTTTTCCTTTTTGTTTTATGTTAAACA
>NZ_ASRV01000212.1 GCF_000401215.1 Clostridium sartagoforme AAU1
CAGGTTTTGTAATATTTATTAGGAATTAACTACTATTTTTATAAATATTCTAGATGTTAATATAATCCTTGTATATTTAAATTTATAATTTTATATTAAATACTTAATTGTCTTAATAATATGTAATAGCTATATTTCTGATATTATATGCTGAATATCTTATATTTTAAACAAGATATTCAGCTCATTCAACTATTATTTGTATAATTACTTAATGCAAGCTTATATTTTATAGGTTATATAATTTTATTTAGGAAACTCTCTCCTATGGCAAAATTAAACTTCTTATTATCCTTATTAAAATTATCTACTATGGATACTCCTATATCTGCCATACTCTTTAATACATCTATTTCTTTAGGTTCTGTTAACTTCTTACTATAAACTAGTACAGGAACATATTCCCTAGTATGATCTGTTCCTTCAAATGTTGGATCATTACCATGGTCTGCTGTTATTATTAATAAATCATCATCATTTAATTCATTTAAAAGAGTGCTTAATTGAACATCAAATTTTTCTAAAGCTTCTTTATATCCCTTTGGATCTCTTCTATGTCCATACATTGAATCAAAATCAACTAAATTTAAGAAAATTAACCCATTATACATATTTTCTTTAGCTATTTTTATTGTTTCTTCCATACCCATATCATTACTCTTAGATTTTATACTCTTTGTTATTCCTTGATTGCAATATATATCAGCAATTTTACCAATTCCAACTACATCTAAATTCATTAAATTTAATTCATCTAGCATAGTACTAGTTGGTGGCTTCAATGCATAATCTTTTCTATTTGATGTTCTTTTAAAATTTTCTTTATTATTCCCAATAAAAGGTCTTGCTATTACTCTTCCAACTTTATATTCTTCTTTTAAAGTTATTTCTCTTGCAATTTCACATACTCTATAAAGCTCTTCTAGTGGAATAATTTCTTCATTAGCAGCTATTTGTAAAACACTATCTGCTGAAGTATATAATATTAAGCTCTTTGTTTTTAAGTGTTCCTCACCTAAATCTTCAATAATTGCTGTTCCTGATGCTGCAATATTTCCAAAGAATTTATGCCCAGTTTTTTCTTCTAATTCATCTATCAATGATTGTGGAAATCCGTTATCTGTAAAAACTTGAAATGGCTTTTCTATATGGATACCAGCAATTTCCCAATGTCCTGTTATCGTATCTTTTCCTTTAGATAATTCTGTTGCTTTTGTATAATATGCAATTGAATTTTCTACTCTTTTAACACCTTTAATATCTGCAATATTCCCTAGTCCCATTTTTTCCATATTAGGAACATTTAATCCATTCATTGAGTTAGCTATATTTCCTAAAGTATTTGCACCCTTATCTCCGTAATCTTCAGCATCATGTGCTTCTCCTATTCCAACAGAATCAAGTACAACTAGGAATACCCTATTAAAATTCTTCATCTTAATACCCCCTAACTTCTTCATTATTCATTATCTTAATTATTGAACTAGTTCCAAGTCTTGAAGCTCCTTTTGATATAAACTCTTCTGCTTTTTCAATACTCTTTACTCCACCTGCTGCTTTAATTTTAACATCTTTTCCAACATATTTTTTAAACAACTCTATATCTTCAATAGTTGCTCCACCTGCACTGAATCCTGTAGATGTTTTTATAAAATCAGCTCCAGACTTTGTAACACAATCGCATAATTCTATTTTTTCTTCATCTGTTAAAAGACAAGTTTCTATTATAACTTTTAATATAGTATCTCCACACGCCTTTTTAATTTCTTTTATTTCTTCTGTAATAAATTTGTAGTTCTTTTCTTTTACCATTCCTATATTTATTACCATATCAATTTCATCTGCACCTTTTGATATAGCATCCTTAGTTTCAAATACTTTAACTTCTGTTGTATTATATCCATTTGGAAATCCTATTACTGTACATACCTTTAAGTTCTCTCCAACATAATCCTTTGCTCTTTTCACAAAGGAAGGTGGTATGCATACTGATGCAACTTTATATTTCATACCATCATCACATATAGTTTTTATTTCATCCCATGTTGAAGTTTGTAAAAGTAATGTATGATCAACTGTTTTTAGTATATCTTTTATATCCATATTTCCTCCTCTTGTAATTACTCAATTATTTTATATATTATATCTGCCTTAGCTGGCTTTTCATTAGATATTGTATAAGCTGATAAAAGCATTTCTTCGGCTTTTTCAATTCTATTTATATCACTTGTATATATAGTAGCTAATAAATCACCTTTATTAACATAGCTTCCCATCTTTTTTGATAGTATTATTCCTGCTCCATAATCTATATCATCATCTTTAGTTTCTCTTCCTGCTCCAGCTAATAATGATGCTATTCCTACTTTTTCAGCATTTAATTCATATACATACCCTTCTTCTTTTGCTTTAACTTCATGAACTACTTCTGAAATAGTAAATAAATCCTTATTTTCAATTACACTTACATCTCCACCTTGATTAACTACAAGTTCTTTTAGCTTTTCAAGAGCCTTACCATTCTTAAGAACTTCTTCTAAAATTCCTCTAGCCTTATTAACATCACTTTCTATATTTGATAATTTAAGCATTTGTGCTCCAAGTCTTAGACATAATTCTCTTAAATCTTCAGGGCCCCTATCACTTAATACTTCTATTACTTCTTGTATTTCTAATGCATTACCTATTGCATATCCTAATGGTTCTCCATTTAATGTTATTGCTGCTGAAGTATTTCTATTTAACCCCTTACCTATTGATACCATAGCTTCTGCCAATTTTTCAGCATCTTCTTTAGTTTTCATAAATGCTCCATCACCATATTTTACATCTAGTAATATTGCATCTGAACCTGATGCAATTTTTTTACTCATTATGCTTGCTGCTATTAATGGAATACTGTCTATGGTAGCAGTTACATCTCTAAGTGCATATAACTTTTTATCTGCTGGTACTATGTTTTGCGTTTGACCTGCTATTACAAGTCCTGATTTATTAACAAAATCTATGAAGTTTTCCTTTGTAACATTTATATCAAAATTAGGTATTGCTTCAAGCTTATCAAGTGTTCCACCAGTATGTCCTAATCCTCTTCCTGATAATTTAGCAACTTTGCCTCCAGCTGCTGCAACCATAGGAACTAATATTAAAGAAGTTTTATCTCCAACACCACCTGTACTATGCTTGTCAACCTTTATTCCATTTATTTCGCTAAGATCAACAACATCCCCTGATTTTATCATAGCCATAGTAAGATTAACTGTTTCTTCTTCATTGAAACCATTTAGATATATTGCCATCAATAATGCTGATGCTTGGTAATCTGTCACCTCACCTTTTGTATATCCATCTATAAAAAATTCTATTTCTTCTTTACTTAATTCTTTACTATCTCTTTTTTTTGCAATAATATCAAAAGCTCTCATTTTAAAACCCTCCATTTAATTTTCATATTTATTTATTTTAACCCAAGCTTCAAGTTCTTCCTTGTTCTTAGGTATTGTTAATTCGTCGTTTACTATCTTAGATTTTATTTTATTTACAGTTTTCATTATATTATCATCTAATTCTACTTCTGATCCTTCTCTTGTTATGTCTATAATTCCTTCTTTTAGTCCTGATAAATGAACTCCATCATTCCAACTATTATCATTCACATACTTTATTTCATTAAATATAATTTGATTCATATATCTTGTAGCAGTTGAAATTATAACACTAGGATCAAAATAATTTTGATTTTCATCTATTCCGAAGGCATATCCACCTACTTCTTTCGCTGCAGAAAATACTCCAAGCCCTGATGCACCTGCTAGATGCTGAATGTATTTTACACCTTTACTATACATCAATAATGCAGTTTCTCTTGCTTTTAAAGGATTCTTAAAATCGTTTACTACTGCAGATATAACTTCCCCATCTGGATTAACATATCTATATCCAGCTTCAAAACCAATCGCGCCTTCTCTTAAATGAGGTACTTCCATACCTAAAATTATTCCAGCCTTATTCATATAACCTATTTTTTCATATTCTTCTTTACTAAGTAATCCTGCAACGACTCCATTTAGAAACGCTTGTTCTTCCCACCTTGTATAAAGTGAACTTATATTTTTTGCTTCAAGCTTTGAATCTATTAAAGTAAATTTTTGATTAGGATATTTTTCTGAAACCGCTTTCACATCTGCTTCTTGTTCTGGCCCAATAGCAATAATCAATTGATACTCTTCAGTTTCTGCAAATTCCATTATACTCTTTTCATAGTCCTCTGCATGTATAGGTTCTGAATAATCAAACTCTATACCAAGTTCTTTTTGAGCTTTTAATAAACCATCATAAATTAAATCATTAAAAGATTTATCTCCAAGACCACTACCTGTAAAAATTACTGCTATTTTTAAGTTCTTTTCTTTTCCCTTTTCATTTGAATTATTGTTGAAGTTAAGAACTATTGCTGCTACAAAAAATATTGTTGAAATCAGTATTAACAATATAACTAATACCTTATCTATTCTTTTAACCATTTAATCTCCTTTGCAATAGATATTATCTATAACATCTTTTGTATAATATAATTATACATAAATATACAAGGTGGGAAGAACAAGCGTTTCTAAATGGAGTCGTTGCAGGATTACTTAGTAAAGAAGAATATGAAAAAATAGGTTATATGAATAAGGCTGGAATAAT
>NZ_ASRV01000213.1 GCF_000401215.1 Clostridium sartagoforme AAU1
ATAATTATACAATAAATTAACCTTTACTTATATAGAGAATTAGTTAGATTAATTAAATTATTAATTTATTTGGATTATTAATTTTATTTATCAAATATGTTTTTTTATATCTATTTATAAAATATTGATTTTTTATAATTTATTTGACATTTAGTTATAAACTTATCAATACCTATCTTCTTCTGGAGAAACTCCAGTGTATTTCTTATAATTCTTAGAAAAATACCCTGCATTAGAATATCCTACTTCAGATGCAATCTGTGATATTTTCATATCTGTATTTTTTATTAATTCTTTTGCTTTTTTAATTCTATATATTGTTAAATAAGTACTAAAATTTTCTCCTACCTCTTCTTTAAAAAGTCTTGAAAAATATTCATGAGATAGATATATATGTTTAGCTACATCCATTAAAGAAATATGATTCTTATAGTTATTATCTATATACTTCAACGCCTTATCAATTGATCTAGAATAAGATTTGTTTTTATTTATATCTTTTTTCTCTAATCTTTGCTCTTTAGTATTATCTCCTATAGCTTTTATTTTATTATTTATCTTAGTTAATATTTCGCTTAATTCCTTGGGTCTAATATCTGATTTTATTAAATACTCATAGACTCCGCAACTTATTGCTTCCTTTGCATATGAGAATTCAGCAAAATTAGTTAATATTATTATATAAATTTCCGGAAATAACTCTTTTATTTTTTTAGATAATTCTATTCCATCCATAACTGGCATTTTTATATCCGTTATTATTACATCAGGCTTAGAGTTTAAGGCTAATTCGTAAGCTTCCTTACCATTATTCACGCTACCTATAACATTAAATTCTTCCGATATATTTTTTATAGTATATCCTATCCATTCCCTTATTGGAGCTTCATCCTCTACAATTAATACATTTAGCATAAAAACCCTCCTTATTTAGGTAATTTAAATATAACTTTAGTTCCGATTCCCTCTTTGCTACTTACTTCTATTCCATATTCTTTACCATAGTTTAACTGTATTCTCTCGTGAACATTTATCAACCCTACTCTATTTATAGATTCTTTATTATTAAAAACCTTGTCTATTTGGCTACTGCTCATCCCCTTACCATTATCGCTTATTTCTATAAGTATATTTTGATTTTCTATATATCCCTTTATTTTTATTTCACCTTTTCTATTCTCACCTTCCATGCTATAAAAAATTGCATTTTCTACAATTGGTTGTAATATTAATGCTGGAACCATTGTATGTTTTATTTCATTATCTATATCTATATTTACAACAAAACTATCTGGATATCTTATTTTCTGAAGATCCGTATAAGTCTTGATCATTTCTATCTCATCTTCTAGAGAGATTAATTCACTAGCTTTTGGTAATATACTTCTTAAAAGCTTAGAAAACTTATATAACATCTCTTCTGCTTCTTCATTTTTATTCATTGATACAAGAAATCTAACGCCACTTAATGTATTATATAGAAAATGTGGATTAATTTGAGCCTGAAGAAAACTCAATTCTGCAATACGTTTTTGCTTTTCTTTTTCCTTTATCTCTTCTATAGAGTCATCTAGCCATTTAACCATATTATTAAAAGATTCCTCTAAATCACCTATTTCATCATTTCTATCAATTTCAACTTTAACTTTTAAGTTTCCTTTCATTACTTTTTCTATTGTATTTTTTATATTAATTACAGGTTTAGTAACCCAAACAGAAATCTTATATACTACTACTGATGAAACTATTATTACTAAAGCTAAAGTCAAAAGAAACTTTTGTGTTATTTGTTTTATAGGTTGTCTAACTATATGTAATGGTATTTCCTCTATTATAGACCATTCATATCTATCTAATGTATCTATTAACTTCATATAATCTGTATTATCTCTTTTAAATATAGAGTACCATTCTTCTGTTTTTAAATAATCTCCATAATCCAATTCTTTATAGTAATTTTTTCCTATAAGTCTTTTATCTCTTCCTGATATTATATTTCCTTCTTTGTCTATAATATAAATACTTCTTCCATCTTTGATAATTCTATTATATCTATCATATAACATTTTTTCACTTACATCCATTATAAGTACGCCTAAGGTTTCATCTGTAATCAAATCCTTAATTAATCTTCCCATTCTAAATATGCATTTGTACGGACCTATTCCATCTTCATCTTCAAATGTACTTATAAGCACGGTATTTCCATTAGCTTTTACTATTTCATTATACCAGACTTCATTTTTTATGGATTTCATTGTGTACTTATTTTTTGAATAAGTTCCAAAACTAAAACCGTTTTCAGAAATTACATATAGCTCAGGCTTCATATTATATTTTCCATATCTCCATACTTGCTCATTTAATAGACCTTCTACATATTTATCAGCATCTATTGCTTCTTGAGTATTGTTCAAAACATCTTCCTTTTTAATAGATAAAATACTTACTAACTTATTGTCTTCCACAATATTATTACCTATTTCTTCAATATTAGATAAAAGTATTGAAATATTATCTGCTACCTCTTCCAATATTTCATTATTCATTTTCCCTATTTCTATTTGAACTATATTATTAGTATCTTTTATAGACCAAGTTCCTATAATTATTGAAACTACAATTATAAATGTTACTAGTAGTAAACATAATTTTAAAGTTATACTTTTTATTTTCATTATTTAATACCTCAATACTTATTTTAGTTCACAAGGCACAGTTCACAGTTATTTTCATTTTATAGGTAACAAGGAACAGATAACAAGTAATAAGTGTAAAATATATAACAAAAATTAAGAAACATCTGTCTCTGAGCAAGTTTCAGTAGATAGGCTTTCATACTAAGTTCAATTGTAACTGCGTTCAACTTCACTAAGTGTATTCGTCAAATGAACATCTACTTCAGACAAGCTTCAGTAGATGGGCTTTCATACTAAGTTCAGTTATCGTTACACTCAACTTCACTAAGTATTCAATGCCTGCTATTTAAAACTTAAAATTTACTTGACATAAGGTAGATTTTATTTAAAAACAAATTAAGCTTTTCCTTGTATATCTAGTCATTATTTCGCCTTGAAAAATCTAATATTTCTTTCATCTTCCCTCACACCTGTTACCTGTTACCTATTACTTCATTCTAAAAACTGTGAACTGTGAATTGTACACTGTGAACTAACTAAAATTACTTCGCAATTTATTATTAATTTTACTAAACTTCTATTATCTATGTCTATGATTATTGTAATAATATTTTAATTTTCTAAATTTTCAATTTTAAGAATTAAATAAATTAATTAATATATACTGAAAAATATAAGCTAAGAACATAAAATTCTTAGCTTATTTATATTACACTTTATTTTTTATTTAATGAAGCATTAATTAATCCTATGAATAATGGATGTGGTCTGTTTGGTCTTGATTTTAATTCCGGATGGAATTGTACTGAAACGTACCACGGATGATCCTTCACTTCCACAATCTCAACTAACCTTCCATCCGGGCTTGCTCCTGTAATACTCATGCCTGCATCTGTTATAACTTTTCTAAATTCATTATTAAATTCATATCTATGTCTATGTCTTTCATATATTAATAAGTCATTATAAACATTATATGAATTGCTATTTTCATCCAATTTACATGGATATAATCCTAATCTCATAGTTCCCCCTAAGTCTTCTATATCCTTTTGATCTGGCATCAAATCTATTACTGGATATTTAGTTTGAGGATCAATTTCAGCGCTATTAGCACCTTCATACCCTAGTACATTTCTTGCGAATTCAATTACCGAACATTGCATTCCTAAACATATTCCAAGGAATGGCACATTATTTTCTCTTGCAAACTTTATAGATTCTATTTTCCCTTCAATTCCTCTATCTCCAAATCCACCTGGAACTAATATTCCATCACAATCTCCTAAAACTTCTTTACTATTATCTCTACTTACACCTTCTGCATTAATCCATTTTATTTCAACTTTGCAGTTATTAGCTAATCCTCCATGATTTAGTGCTTCTACTATTGAAATATATGCATCATGTAATTCAACGTATTTTCCTACTAACGCTATCTTTACACTTTCTTTTAGATTTTTAACCTTATTGACCATTTCTATCCATTCAGTATTGTCTATATCTCTACATCCTAGTTCTAGTTTTTCACAAACTAATCTATCTAATCCCTCTTTATGTAACATTAGTGGTACTTCATATAAATGTTCTGCATCCAAATTTTGTATAACACATTTAGCTTCTAGATTACAAAACAATCCTATCTTCGATTTTAAATCCTCTGACAATTCCTTTTCTGATCTACAAACAATTATGTCTGGCTGTATTCCTATACTTCTCAATTCTTTAACGGAATGTTGTGTTGGCTTAGTTTTTAATTCTCCTGCTTTACCTAAAAATGGAACCAATGTTACGTGAATAAAGCATACATTTTCTCTACCAACTTCATATTTAATTTGTCTTATCGCTTCAAGAAAGGGTTGTGATTCTATATCTCCAACAGTTCCACCTATTTCTGTAATTACCACATCTACTTCTTTTTCTTTAGACACTCTATAAACTCTTTCTTTTATTGCATTTGTAATATGTGGTATTACTTGAACCGTTCCACCCAAGTATTCCCCTCTTCTTTCTTTAGATATTACTGACCAATATATTCTACCTGTTGTTACGTTATTATTTTGGCTTAAATTTTCATCTATAAATCTCTCATAATGACCTAAATCTAAGTCTGTTTCTGCTCCATCATCAGTAACAAATACTTCTCCATGCTGATATGGACTCATTGTACCTGGATCAACATTTAAATATGGATCAAACTTTTGTATAGAAACCTTAAGTCCTCTATTTTTTAATAACCTTCCTAATGATGCTGCTGTTATTCCTTTTCCTAAAGAAGATACTACTCCTCCTGTTACAAATACATATTTAGTTTTCATAATTTTCCTCCAAAAAATAAATTTTTTTATTTATTCTCTTGACACTAAGTTCCCTACTTGATATAATCATAATTACCTCACTATTTATGATGGGTTCATAATGTCTAAATTCAATAAGTAGTATAATAACATAAATAAATAAATAAATCTATATATTTTTTATTTATTTATATTATTTTATTTAACCCTTCTTCTATTTTAAAATACATTTCTCTAAATTCTTTATTCACCAATATCTTTTCTTGAGCCTTATTAATATTATAATTTATACTCTTATCACTAATAATTTCTAGCATTTCTTTTACTTTTTCCCTATCTAAGCATTTATAATTTTTCAATAATAATAAAAACATATATTTATTTTCTCTTTTTTTCAACTTTTTATTTATATCACTTGCATCAATTCCTAAATGTGTACATAAAACATTTATAACTATTGCCGTTTTATCTAAATTATTTGTACTACTCATTATATCACCTCTTATTCTTTATATTATTACCAATATTTATGACATATATTCAGACGGCAGTTTATATATAATATTAATTATTCTAATTCTCCTATTAGGATTAAAGTAATTTATATATAAACTTAAAATTAAATACAAAAAAATCCTAGTAAAAAGGAATTTGTTTACCCTTTACTAAGATTAAAATTTTAATTTATTTTTACATTCACCGCCAATTTAGTTGTTATAGGCGGTTGCCCTGCAAGTTCCATTGAATATTTAGCAACGATGTCTCCACCATTTTCATCAATATCCACTTCTAAATACTCAGTATGTATTTGTAAATCCAAAACACCATATGGGGTATTGTATAAAGATATAGATGTTTCTCCTTTTTTAAAGTCCATTTTTGCGCTTGTACTACCTTCCCTCTCAAGTAATAAAGCATCATCTAGCATTGTTAATGTAGTTGTTGTACCGCTCATTCCTGATATCTCTGTTTCTTCATAAATGGCTTTAAAACCATTTTCAGTTACAAGAAATTCTCCAGGTGTTACTACTTCAATTACATCTTGCTCATCTAAGTCATTAAAACTTTTTAATGATATAATTGCTTTTTTCTTCATATTCTGCCTCCATCTACTCTATAATAATTCTTTTAAATCCTCTTATATTTGCTACTACCAATATCTTTTATAATTTCTATATTTTTGAGTTTAGCTTGTCCGATTACATCTTTTCAACTTATATATTTTTCTTTATATCATATAGTTTAAATTTATTAATAAAAATTATCAAGTTTTATATTTTTACTTTTATAGTTTATTTCTCCTTATTTCCAAATAATAATTCAATAAATTTAGATTTAAATTTAATATCACTTTTCGATTTTTTATTATCTTTTTCTCTTGTGATATTTTCTTTAATTTTGCCTGATTCTTCTGTAATCTTTTCTTTAATATCATCAGAGTCAACAGCATCTTTAGTTTCATCTACAAAACACAGCGGAGGAAACATTACACACCACCAATTTTGTCCTTCTGCATTTCCTATAAGTATTCTATAGGCTTCATACTCTCCTTGCGGAAAAACTAAATCTCCATATACTTTATCTGGAAAATTCTCTTTTGAAAGCATACTTGTTACATTATATGAATATCCATTTTCCTTAATAACATCTTCGGCAATTTTTTCTACTGTAGATTTGTTTTCAATTATAAAATCTCTAGCTTCATTTAAATCCTTGCACTCTTCTAATTGATCTGATACATACTCTATAACTCTATCTCTTACTTTTAACTTTAAATTTTGATCCTCTTCACTATCACTGTTAGCTATTACATGGAATCTTATTATTTTATTTACTATATCCTCATAGACTAACTCGTCATTTTCTTGAAAGACTTGTCCTCCGTAATAACTTGAACAGCCTGTCATATTAATAAATAAAATAACTATAAAAAAACTAATAATAATTCTTTTCATACTATAAACCCCCTTATAGCTAAATTATTGCCAAATTTAGGAGGTTTATACTTATATTTTAAACTGTTCTTGTAATAAATACATCATTATATTTTTCTTTCATTTTTTCAAAACATCTTTGAGCCTTTAACATATCATCAAAAAATGCAAAAACAGTAGGTCCACTCCCACTCATCATAGTTCCTATAGAACCATAATACCTCATTTCTTCTTTTATATTTATGAGGATTTTATGTTTTCTTAATGTTACATTTTCTAATAAATTCTTCATATTACTACATACTAGCCTTAAGTCATCTTTTTCCATAGCTTCAATTATCAAATTTGTATCAGGATGATTTCTAGCTTTTTCAATATTAAATTCCTGATATACACTTCTGGTTGACACTCCAAAAGGAGGTTTAACTAGAACTATAATTTTATCTTTAAAATTCTTTAATTCCGTTACTTTCTCTCCAATCCCTTCACATAATGCAGTTCCCCCCTTAATACAGTAAGGAACATCAGCTCCTAATTTAAGGCCCAATTCCATTAATTCTTCATTTGAAGCATTTACATTAAATAATGAATTCATTATTTTTAAGACGGTTGCTCCATCCGTGCTCCCACCTGCCAAACCTGCACAAACAGGTATGTTTTTCTTTATATATATATATACTCCATCATTTATATTATATTTTTCCTTAAATAATTTAGCTGCTTTATAAGCTAGATTTTTTTCATCAGTGGGTACATATTGTTTGTTACACTTTATAGTAATATCTTCTTTTTGTTTTTCTATTGTAATCTCATCATATAAGTCTATTGATTGCATAATCATTTCTAACAAATGATATCCATCTGCTCTTTTACCTATTATATCTAATGATATATTAATCTTAGCATAAGCCTTACTTCTCATACTTTTATTTCCTTTCACTATAGTACAAATATTTCAAAATAAACTTCAGAGTCTAACTCTGAAGTTTATTTTATTATATATTTTTTTACTTATATAGTAAACTAGGAATATCGAAAGCTTAATTTGAAATACTTTTATCTATATAACTATTCTCATCTTTGTATATAGAAAATTCATTTATTATATTAACTAATGGGGCCATATCTTCAAAAAACATTACTATAGTATCTCCTTTTTGAGAAATATTGAGAGCTTTTATTAATGCTTCTTCTTCTCTTAATACAACTTCATATTTTTTCTTAGTATCTCTTTTTTTCACCCCATCAACTATTAATTGTGCGATTTCCCCTTGTTTTCTGCCTCTTAAATCTTTATCTTCTTTTACTATTATATAATCTAAATGATGTGATGATATTTTACCTATTTCTAATGCCATATCATCACTTCTATCTCCTGGTATTCCAACTATTCCATATAACTTACCTTTATTTATATATTTTACAGCTGAAAGAACAGCATTATATCCATCTATATTATGTCCATAATCTAAAATAACGTTCACTCCATTAACATTATAACAATTAAATCTTCCAGCATTCTTATCTGAGTTTAATAAATAGCTTGTTATTCCATTTTTTATCATGCAATAATCTATTTTCAGTCCCACTAAAGCTCCACATGTTGCAAGTATATTCTCAACATTGAACATTAATTTTCCACCTAAGGTAATTGGAACCTCATCTATATTGCATATAGTATGTTTTTTGCCCTCATTAACCACTACTATATTCTTATTTTCTAAATAAACACATATATTGCTTAGCTTATTTTGTTTTAGTAACGGATTATTGCTATCCTTACTAAAAAGTATTATATTAGCTTTTATTCTATTTAAAATAGACTTGCTCCAATAATCATCAGCATTTAATACTACATAACCATCTTCTTTAACGGCTTCTCCAACTAAAGATTTTACATAACATAATTCTTCCATAGTATTTATTCCATCAATACCTAGGTGATCTTGTGTTATATTAGTTATTACTGATACATCAGCTAAATCATATGCTAACCCTTTTTTTATCATTCCACCCCTTGCAGTCTCTAAAACTGCCACATCTACATCTTTATTTATTAGTATTGACTTAGCACTTTCAAAGCCTGTATCATCTCCTGAGTCAATACACTCATCGTTTATATATATTCCACTAGTGCTAGTCATCCCCACACAGTATCCCATTTTAGATAAAGTATGACTTATAACTCTTGTAACTGTAGTTTTTCCATTAGTTCCTGTTATTGATATAACCGGTATATTATATGGATTATTGTTGTATAGCATATTTACTATTTCTTTTCCTAAATCTCTCGCAGCTCCTTCACTTGGGGATAAATGCATTCTGAGTCCTGGTGCTGCATTTACCTCCATTACTATACCATTATTATGTATTATAGGCTTCGATATATCTTCTGTGCATATATCTATACCACAAATATCTAGTCCTAGCATCTTAGCTGCCCTTATACATAAATTTATATTTTCATTACATATTTTATCCGTATAATCTACCGCTTCCCCTCCAGTAGATAAATTAGCATTTTTCCTTAAATATAATTTTTCTTTTTCTTTTAAAATATCATTTATTTCTTTACCTTGCTCATTTATATACTTTATAACTTCAGCATCTATCTTAATCTTAGTTAAAGACCTTTCATGATCCTCTCCTCTCTCCGGACTTTCATTTAGCTTATTTATAAGTTCTAATATTGTATTAATTCCATTTCCCTCAATATGCGGAGGTCTTCTGAGAGATACTGCTACTACCTTATAATTAATTACACAAACTCTAAAGTCATTTCCAACATAATATTTTTCTATGATTAAATCCTTAAACTTATCTTTTACAGATTTATATGCAATTAGTAACTCTTTTTCATTTTTTATGCTTAATATTACACCTTTTCCTTTATTACCGTATTGGGGTTTTAAAACAACTGGATATCCTATTTCCTCAGCACATTTTAATAAATCTATTATATTTCTAACCTTAAATCCTTGTGCAACAGGAATATTTTGTGTTTTTAAAAGTTCCTTTGTTAACATTTTATCGCAAGAAATATCTACAGATACACAACTTGTATTAGTACCTATTGATGACTCTATTATTCTCCCCTGCTTCCCATATCCTATTTGATAAAAGTCTCCATTTCCAAATCTTATAATTGGTAAACCAACCTTTTTAGCATAATCACATATTGCCTTTGTACTTGGTCCAATCATTTCATCTTTTAAAATATTCTTTAAATACTCTATTCTTTCATCATAATTTATTGGAATTTTATTTATTAAAGCATTTATTATATCTATTGCAAGCTTTGCACTTTCAATAGCCACATTTTCGTATAAATATTGATAAATTATATAATAATGATTTCCTTTAACTTCTCTGGACTTTCCATAATGTACATCTATACCAAGTTTATTTTGTATTGCTATAGTTATATGCTCGCATATATGGGCTAAATAAGTTCCTTCAATTAATCTTTTTACAAATCCTCTTTCTTCATCAATTCCGCATCTATGAGTATTCAATTCAGGAATCATATTAATAAGATTATCATTAAAATCTTCTATATCTTTACTTGGAGTTTCACTATAGCCTTCTAAATCTACATCCATCCTTATACACATTTTATGAGAATAGATATTTTTCCCTTTAAAGACTTTAGTCTCTATTATTTTCATTTCTACTGTTTTCCTCCTCAAAAGGTAACTTAGTAAGAAGATTAAATCTATCTCCTTCTTTTAATACATGTAAACTAACATTAAACATACTTAATACTTCATCATAATATTGCTCAGATGCATTACTATGAGTTATATTTCTGGCATCTAAAAAATAGACAGCTCCACTTCCTACAACTTGAGCTTCTCCACTGTCTTTAACTACTATAGCAGTATCTTCATCAATTCCAATTCCTAAAACTTCTGGGTTTTGAGCTATACCTGTAAGAAGCCTTCCAATTCTCCCTCTTTGAGCAAAATGTTGATCTATCATTATACCTTTTACTAAGCCTAATCCAGGCGCCATTTTTAAGGTGCATTTTCTTGGAGATTCATCATCTTCTCCTTTAACCACCATAGTATCACTCATAACTGAAGCTCCTGCTGATGTTCCAACTATTATACACCCATCTGAACTTGCTTCTTTAATAGCATCATAAATAGGTGTTCCTCCTATTAAGCTAGTTATTCTTAATTGGTCTCCTCCTGTAAAAATATAAGTGATGCTTCTTCTACAAGTTTTATATTTTCTTTATTTAAAGAATCTGCTCTTTCTTTTATATTTAATCCTTTTATTTTATTAACTCCTAATTTATTGAATATCCTAGTATATTTTTCTAGTGCTTCCTTTGGATATTCTGTTGCTATTGTAGCTATTAAAATATTATCTTCTTCTTTATTTATTGAACTACAAACTTTTTTTAGAATTTCCTTATCTCCTTCTTTATCTTCTGCTCCTCCAATTATTATTAAGTCGCCTTTAATTTTTTCTGACATTTTCTCACCTCTTATCATGCATTTCTTATTTTATCCAACCTTCCTTAATATTATTCACAAAAGTCCAAATGAAACCTTCTATAATAAAGCATAAAAAATATAGCGGCTATAGAATAAATTCAAAGAATCTATTCTATAGCCGCTAAAAAATTAGAATAATGCTCTACCTGGTATTATTAATTTATCTCCTGATTTTATGTTTTCATTTCCCTCTAATTCATTTAATCTATTCAATTCATCCATTGTAGTATTATATTTTTTAGCTAAATCCCATAATGTATCATCTTGTCCAACAACATATATAGTTACTGATGATTTCTTTTCTTTAACTTCTGAAGGTCCTTCTATTACATCTGTTACGCATTCTTTTTTCACTTTATAACAAACTTTTATAGTAAGACCAACATTAGCCTTCACTGATATGGAATTACCTTCTATACTTGCATCTATGCTTTCTAAGGAAACTTTAACTAGCGCGTTCATGCCCTTTTTAGCGCCCTTTACATCAGCTGCTGTAATAAATGGAATTTCACCTGTTATAATTCCATATCCTGATTCTTCTCCAGCAACCTTGTAAATTATAGCTGTTTTAACTACACCTTCAACTTTAACTTTATCATCATCAACCATTTTATCTGTTATTATAGGGTTTCCCATTACTGATATTATTTGCTCTATTCTATCATCTGAATTTTTTAATTCAATATTATCTTTTGCTGTAGCTTCTACATTGTTTACTGAATGTATAGCTCCAAATTCTTTCTCATCCTTTGAAATATCAATATTCATAGTAGGTGAATATGCATCTTTTAACATTTCTATCTTGTCTTTAGAATACACCTTAACGTTTCCTCTTATTACAAATTCTACATCTACTACTCTATTTTCCCCTAAATCATCTAAATTAATTGCATATTGTTGATCCTTAATATTAAGATTTAATGAGCTAATCATATCTCCTGAAATTCCTAGCATTTCTTCTTCTTTTGAAAGATAGACATCATCTTGCAATGTTATAAGCTCTTTGTTTTCTTTGCCTTTATATAAAATTTCTATTTTACAATAGCAGCCTATATATACTTTATCTTCTACAAGTTTTATTTCCTTCTTATGAACATTCATAGAGCACTTCAATATTTCTTCTATTTCTGGTTTATCCATTGTTACCTTAAGCATAGATTTGCCCATTAAATCTATCTCTTTTTCTCCCTTTACACTATTCAACATTTCATCTTTCTTCTTGATTTGTATATCTTCCTTACCTTCAATATCTTTTACATATTCAAATTCGCCATTTTTATACATTTCCCATTTTAATGTAAGAACTCCATCAATGCCTACTTTTCTTTCATTCATCCAATTAGCTTCAATATGTTCTATCTCACACTCAACATCGCATATTATATTATGTTCATCACTATTAAGATCAAGATAGTTAGCGAATTTATCAGTAAAAATAACTGAATGTATTTTATTTGTTGGTGAATCTGTTATGACTTCATCTTTAGGTAAATAAAATACTATATAAACTAGCTGACCTTCTACCATAACCTTATCACCAAGTACTTCTTTATTTGTTATAGTAGCTTTAGAATCTACTCCTAATACCTCTTTCATATCAGGATATTGTGAATCTCTTATTAAGTATTCTCCCTTTAGTACATGATTAGTTGAATTTTCCCTAAGTAATTGTTCATACCGAACCACTTCTTTTATTACATCTATCTGTGACATATAACCCCTCCCATACAATACCTATTACTAAATATATTTCTAACTGTATATATTTATTCATATTACTTTGGAATGTTTCTAAAATAAAAAGTTTAAATTTCAACAAATTTATTACTCTTATTTACAATATAGGATTTAATATCTAAAAAAATGTCGAATTTTAATTATCATTTAAAGTTTTTTGTGTTTTTTTTTAATAATATGTTGACATACAATAAAATATGTCGTATTATAAAGAAGGTTATTGACCATATAACCTCTCATAAATTCTCAATACCCTTTTATACCATAGTTGAAAGATGGAAACCCACCATCTTTCTTTTTTTATAAAACTACAAAAAATATAGAGCCTCGTTTTTTCGAAGCCCTATTCTCTATAAAGCAAAATATAACTGTACTGTCTTTGTTAATACATCTGAATAGCTGTATGTTACCGTCCTTTGAATATCATTTTCTAGCCTTACTACAAAAATGCTTGGATGAGCACTTTCTATAACTCCGTTGTTTACTAGGATCTTTTTTCTTCCACCGTTTGCCTTTAGAGTTACTTTATCTCCTATATGATCTTCTATATCCCTCTTTATAGCGGCGATAGTCTTTACTTTTTCCACATAAACACCTTCTTTCTCCTTATATTATACTCTCAAACCCACTTTTTGTCAAGTAAAATTTATATTTTATCACCTTTAATATAAGATGTCAATGTAAACTTTTACCTTTTTAACGCTATAATATACATTTATTATTATACCTATATATTGTTTTTTTATACATTTTGTTTATATATTTAATAAATTAGTAACATTTGTAGAATTTTGCAAAGAAATTTATTCAGTTCACAGCGCACAATTGACGGTTCCCAGTTTATGATGAAACCACTTCGTAGTTTCTGAATTTTAAGTTATTTTAACTCCTTTATTTTTGATATAACAATTTCTTAATTCAGCAGAGCTGAATTATTTACATAACTATGAACCGTCCCTTATTAACTGTGAACTAAAAATCTTAATTACCAATTTATATATACGGTGATCTCGGATATCCTTCTCTATATTTTCCTCTTGTTTGTAAACCACCTATTCCCTTTGTCCCTGTTATTGTATTATCTATAACATCTGTTATAGATACCACCTTATCTATTCTAGTATAGGCTATTTTTTCACATACAAATACAGGATCTAAACAGTGAATTAATACCCTATTAGGTGAACTTGCAAAATTAGCACCTGCATCTAACATACATTCATAACAACTTTGGCAGGCACCTGCAAAGATAACTAACTCATCATAACTTGAGTTATAATTTCTTAAAGCTTTAACAGCATCTATATAATATCTTGAATTTCTATAATTGTCTAAGTTTAAAAAATCATCTGTTATTCTTAAAACACTATCGTGCCCAGTTAAAACTACTATATCTGGCTTTATTTCTTTAACTAAATCAACTATAACCTCTGGTTGATTTTTTTCTGGTACAGCCCTTCCTACTGCCTCTAAAGACAACTGTTTATAAACTTTAAGGCACATTTCTAAATATTCTTTATCACCATCTATATGCAATATTTTCCCTGGCCTTCCAAACATTAATTCTTTATTTTGTTGTGCTTTAGAGGACTTACTCCCCCTTGATAAACTACCTATTTTGCTAAGAGCTTCAGTATCCCCTCTCATAGATACAGCCTTCTTTATTGCCTCATCCACTCTTGTATTTAATATTTTTTCTTTTGTTCCTACATATTGCCCATCAACCTCTTCTAAATCCTCTTTTTGAGAATCTGCTATTATTCTAATACTAATTCCTTTTAGCACATAAATAGGATTTCCATTTTCGTCTTCCTTAATATCTATTATTCTAAAGGTAATATCTTTATCATAGGATTTCCTAACTACTAAATCACCTATTTCCATTTTTCCCTCTTAGTTAATTATTTTATATTATCTTATGTCGAATTTTAATCATTTGTACATAAAAAAAGGTCATATGTAATTTTTCTTATTCAGTCGTTCCACTCTAAGTCAACGTAAACTTATATATCACCTTTCGCAAGATAGAAGAATAAAAAAAGTGCTCATAGCACTTTTTTTATTCTAAATTATATACATTTTTAAATTCTTCTAAAAACTTTAACATAGATTCTTGCTCATTTATTATTGATTCAATTTTGTTTCCAAAAGTATTTTGTCCCCAGTTGACCTCATTATAATAATATCTATTAGCAAGCCTCCAATACCGTTGAGGAAATTGTAGGTATGCATATAGAACTTTATATTCACTATCTAAAAATGGTGAAACATCATTGTATGACTCTATTATCGCTTTAGCAAAATTTATATCCCAGTCTACTCTCTTTAAAACCTTTATCATAAAATTGGATATATCAAATGTTCTTACTTCTCTTTTGCAATAATCAAAATCAATTACATTGCAATCATTGTTTCCATCTAAAATTATATTGTGATAGGTAAAATCATGATGGCAAAAACTTTTTTCATTTTCTGCTATCTCACATAATTTCATATATTCTGATTCTTCTAAAGTTTTTAAAGCTTTTTTACCTATTTCTTTATAAAACTCCATTGATTTTAAATATAGTAAATCAAAATTATTTTTATTATTTTTCTTCCTTACCATATCCCTCATTTTATCAAAGGATTTTATCCTTTTATTCATAAGGTGAGTCCATCTACCTAAATCACTTTTTAGTTTAGAATTTTCTGGAGGGTCATATCCTTTTGATGCTTCATGCAGTCTAGCAAGAGTTCTTGCTGCTAATTTCACCTCTTCTATATTATGAAAATCACATTCTCTGCCATCTATCCATTCTGATAATGTATAAAGATCTTCATTAACTAGAGCGTATGGCTCTCCATCTATGTTTAAAAAATACTTATCTACACCTTTAAACCCATTGTTTATCAGATGTTCCTTAGCTCCATAAACAAATAATAGCTTTTGAGGGCCATAATTTATCTTCTTTAAACATCTTTCTCCCTTATTAGTTTTTAAATAATATACTCCTTTATTTGCTTTTAAAACTTCAATTTTAACGTTAAATTGTCTTTCTATTTCAAATTCTCTCATCATAACTCTCACCCCCTTTATATTTATATGACTATATGTATTCTTTTATTAACATTTTATTCCTATCTTTAATATAATAAATTAAAAACAATATGAAAGGATTAAATCATGAAGATAGGCATAGATGGCAGAGCTGCAAAATGGTATAGAGGAACTGGAATTGGCACATATACTTATCAACTCATAAATAGTATAAACAAAGTTGATAAACTTAATGACTACTTAGTTTTTCTACCTGAAAACTCAGCTCTAGATTTAAGTGGCAATTTTAATGTTGAATCAGTTAAGGCCTCTTCGAATTCTAGTTTTTGGGATGAAGTTAGAATTCCTAATATTTTAGATGATACTAATATAGATATCTATCATGTCCCTCAGAATGGCGTTGGTCTTTCCACTAGTATAAATTGTCATAAAACCATTACTTTGCATGATATAATCCCATTGAGAATGCCAGAAACCGTTAGTGATCGTTATTTATATATATTTAACAACGAACTTCCTAAGATAATAAATAGTTGTGATGGTATTTTAACAGTTTCTGAATTTTCAAAGCAAGATATATCAAAAGAATTTAATTTTCCTAAGGATAAAATTTTTGTTACTCATCTTGCTGCTGAGGATATATATAGACCTTTGAATAAGCGTCAATGCAAAAAAATTATTGAAGACGAATATAGTATAGAAGATGATTTTATATTATATGTAGGTGGCTTTAGTCCTAGAAAAAATATAGTAGGTTTAATAGAATCCTTTTCTCGTCTTCCTAAAAATGCAAAAAGAAATTTTAAGCTAGTTATAACAGGGAAAAAAGGTATTTCATATGATATTTATAAAAAACGTACTATAGATCTTAATATTGAAAATGATGTTATTTTTACAGATTTCATTCCTCTTGAGAAATTACCTATTTTTTATAATGCATGTGAATTATTAGCGTATCCATCATTTTACGAAGGATTTGGTTTACCTCCATTAGAGGCAATGGCTTGTGGTACTCCCGTAATAACTTCTAATGTGACATCACTTCCTGAGATCTGTTATGATTCCGCTTTATTAATTAATCCTTATAGTATAGATGAATTAACCTGTGCTATAGATAGAGTTTTAAATGACAATTCTCTTAGGTTAAATATGATTAGTCAAGGAATAATAAAAAGTTCTAACTACTCATGGAATATAACTGCTAAATCAACTCTAACAGCTTATGAAAAAATTATACAAAATTGATATAGGAAAAATAAAAGGACATCACTATTAATTAAATAGATGTCCTTTTATTTATTTAGTAGAAATATTGATTCATTTCTACTATAAAATTTTCTATAAGGTCTTTTCTGTAATTCTCGTTACTTATTTTATCATTCAGTCTATTTAGAAATACTTCATAATCCCATTTTTTTGCTTATAATAGTAATCTCTGACTATTGTAACAAAATCTCTTGGAAAACTTATTATTGAATATATAAGTTTTATTTCTTGTTTGCTTAATTTTTCTATTGAATTATAAGAATCTAATACTAGTTTAAATTTACTAATATCATAATAACTATTTTTTATTACTCTTATAACATAATTAGCTACATCTACAGCTCTAGTATCTATTTTACAATAATCAAAATCTATTATCTTCACTCTATCCCCATCAATAATAAAATTATGGTGCGCTAAATCGTTATGACATAAAACTCTTTTATTAAAATCTTCAAGCATTGAATTATATTCACACATAGCTAAAAGTTCTATAGCCTTTTGTATTTGATATATATTATTATCAACGTTTTCTAAGAATATTTTATCGAATTCATCTTTATGTCTGAATCTTTTTACATATTCTTTAATATTATCCAAATCTTCTTTAGCTTTATTAAATTGATAGGGTAAGTATTCGCCTAAGTTTCCTTTTACTATATCTCCATTAAGCTTATTAAATATACCCTTTGATGCCTTATGCATATTTGCTATGCTTTTAGCACACATCTCAATTTCTATAGGATTAGTAAATGTAGCTTCTCTTCCTTCTATCATATCTAGCAATACATAAGTATTTTCCCTAAAATGATGAACTATTTTACCATCTTTATTTACATAATAACTAAGAACATCATTATATTCTTTATATATATAATTTAAAGCTTCATTTATAAATAATATTCTTTCTTCACTTGAATCTGTAAGCTTTAATATTTTCTTACCTTCATTTGTCAATAAAACAAAAACTTTTCTTAATGGTATTATATCTTCAATTTCTAGAGATAACTTTGCAAAAAATTCTTCACTTAAATCATACTTACATAATATATCTCTATCAATATATCTAAATTTATTCATCTTCAAACTCCCCCACTAAATTAATAAACATCTACTATCCATTTTTCTTGCCTTATATAGACTTTCTATAATTTCCTCTTCTTTTAAATTTAATTTTCCTAATATATATCTCTCCATAATCTTAAATTCTTCATTTGGATATGCACTTAATGACCTTAAATATTCCTTACTATCTTCTTCTAAATTTGATTTAGTAACATAAAAATTTATTATCTCTTCTATATCTATATTTGTGTCTTTCCTCTTTATTTTCTTTATATATGAATATATATCATGTTCCTTAATGTTATATGTTAAATATTTTATTGTTCCTATAAAAATTTTATTATCTCTAGATACAATTAAATTATTCTCATCAACTCTACCTAAACAAACTTCATAGTTTTTCATACTTCTCTCAATTAAACTTCTATAATTACTTGAGTATAAGTTGTTTAAGGCTTTTTTACCCTTATTTAATAGATATTCACCATTCTTTATTAAATAGAAATCAATTAAATTTAAGTGACTTTTATTTTCTATTTCTTTAAGATACCTCCCTAGTAAAATTATTTGAGAATTATAATTATTAATTTCTCTCCCAATAGATCCTCCGATTCTAGGTAATAAATTTTCTTTATAAGAATTAACTTTACTTTGAAATAGAACTATATTTTCAATTTGAGTAAATATACTTTCCCAATTCTTATCTATTGTTTTGCTTACTTTTTCATTTAATATATAAATCTCTCTTTCTTCTAAATATGATTTTAGTTCAAATTTTCCCATCTTATCACCTCTATCAAAAAAAGCTATCAACAAACTTTTCTCTATTATTCCTATCCCTTAGGTATTTATTAAGCTTATTAACTAAAAATTCTTCTCCCCAAGGCTGCTGTTCCCAATAGTATTGAAGTCCAATTTGCCAAAATCCTTGTGGGAATCTAATAAACCCTTTTATAAGTTCTAGTTCATCATCATATATTGAATGAGTTTTAGAGTAACTATCTAACACCAAGGTGGCTCTGGCATTACTCCAATTTCCATCTTTCATACTTCTAATTAGTAGTGATGATAAATCATGTATATGGGAATCTAATATGCAATAATCAAAATCTATTATATTTAAATTCCCACTTTTATCTATTAATACATTGTGATTAGCATAATCATGGTGACAAAATCCCCTTTTCATGACTTCTCTATCCATAACTTCTATATATTTATTTAATTTTAATTCCTCTATTGATTTCCTTCCCCTTTGTAATTCATCTTCTATAGCCTCTAGATATATTTCATCAAATATAGATCTATATGCTTTTTGATAAATCCTTTTTTTAAAATCTAATATTTCTTCACATCTTGTTTCAAAAACCTTTATCCATGAATACCAAGCTATTCTTGGCTTCATACTTCTACTAACTGTAAACCCCTCACTACATTTATGAAGTTCTCCTAATTTGGCTGCTGCCAACTCTAGTTCATGCAAGTTTTTATAATTACAATTTCTACAATCTATCCATTTATTTAAATATGCATAACAATTACCAAGCTTTATATATCCAGAATTATCTTTAGTTTCTATAATTGTGGGGATCTTATTAAATCCACGTTTTTGTAAATGATTAATAGCTGAAAATATAAAATAAAAATGAGAAAATTGATATTTAATAACTTTAATACCATAATCCTCATCCTCAGTTCTAATCTTATAGCTATTTTTGATCTTTTCTATACTTAATATATTTAAAGAATACTTAGATTCAATTTCTTTCTTTATATATGAAATATCCATAGAATTCTCCTTAAGACTTATTCTATGTCATTATATGAAAATATATATTTTATTGTGTTTATTATCACAGAATTAAATTATTAATAATATTTTGTTATATAAATAAAAATACCTAATATTTATAATATATAGGATAATTTTAGGAGGATTAGTATGAAAATATCTATAGATGCAAGAGGTATAAACTTATATAATGGTACTGGTATTGGTACTTATACCGAAAACCTTGTTATTGAACTTCTTAATATAGATAAACAAAATGAATACTCATTATTTTGGACAGGAACTGATTATGAAAGATTTAAAAAAGACAATAGTAAAATAATTTTCACCTCTAAAAAGCATGGTGGATTTTACGAAAATTATTATTTTCCTAATTTTATAAATAATAATAATATTGATATCCATCATATTCCACAAAACGGAATTGGCCTTTGTGATAATTATAAAAATAATTGTATAGTAACTATACATGATCTAATTCCATATATTTTACCAGATACAACTGGCAGGAGATATCTTGAAAGATTTTTAAAAAATATGCCTTCTATAATAGATACCGCCAAAGGAATTCTTACTGTTTCTGAATATTCTAAGAAGGATATTTTAAAATTTTTTAATCATATACCTGAAGAAAAGGTTTTTGTTACGCCTTTAGCTGCTAATTCAAATTTTAAACCTTTAGATAAAAACTACTGCAAAAATTATATTAAGGAAAAGTTTAATTTAAATACTCCTTATATATTATACATAGGTGGATTTAGTGTACGTAAAAACGCTAAAGAACTTATCTTAGCTTTTGATAAAATTTTTAAAGACCTTAAAGAGCCACATACATTGCTTTTAGCTGGATCTCTTAAAGATGAAGGTATGAAACTTGCTCAAATGGTAGAAAATTTACCTAATAAAAATAATATAATTTTTACTGGATTTATTGAAGACTCTCTTCTTCCGGTTTTATATAACGGAGCTGAAGCTTTTGTATATCCTTCTTTCTACGAAGGTTTTGGGCTTCCACCTTTAGAAGCTATGAGCTGCATGACTCCAGTCATAACCTCAAATGTTACCTCTATTCCTGAAGTTGCTGGAGATGCTTGTATATTAATAGATCCTTCTAGAAGGCAAGATCTAGAAGAATCCTTAGTAAATTTATTGAATAATAACAGTTTAAAAGAAACCTTATCAAAAAAGGGGTATGAAAGAAGTCTTAAATTTTCTTGGAGGGAAACAGCAATTAAAACTCTGTCTGCCTATGAGAAAATATATCAACTCTAATTATATAAATCGTATATTATATAATTAAAATTTATTATAATTCTTTATTTTAGGAGCCCTTTCAACTATATTACTTAATATTAAGAAGGGGCTACTTCCTTCCAAAATTTTATTACTTTTATCTTCATACTTTATTCTTAAAGAATATAATGAACTAGGTACAAAATTATAATTTAATAACTCTTTAGATAATAACTCCTTATGAGTTGCTGAATAAGCAATAAAACTTTTGATAACTTCTTTATTATCATCAACTTTTAAAGCCACTAAATTTTCTCCACCTAAATCATAAAACCTATTTTCACCAATATTAAAGCTTGGAGGATTCTTACACTCCCACTCTCCATTTATTTCATTTGTATTTATATCTTTATAAAAATCTATAGAAGCTATTCTACAAATATAATTATTGTCATTTATAAAGTTATTATTATATACCTCATTTATAGTATCTTTGATTTCTGCTTCAGAATACTCTTTACTTTCTAAATCAACTAATTGCGCAGTTATTAAAAGATTTATATTATCTTTATCCTTGCTTGAAAAGATATTTATTTCTCCATTGCTTTTATTATATATATCTTTTCCTATACTTATTAACTCACTCCATGTGTTTATATCTTCTACTTTATACCCATAAGTCTTTAAAATATCACTTCTTAAAAATAAGCCTATAGGATTAGATGTAAATGGAACTGCATTATAATTTTTATTTATTATAACTTCTTGAAGTCTACTTTCATTAAAATTTTTACTGTAGGTTTCAATTATTTCTTTATTTTCTTCTTTAAAATTCAACTTATCCTTAATTTTATTTAATTCTATAAAATCTAAATAAACTATATTGGGTAAATCTTTAGAATCTGTATTTGAAATCTTTTCTAAATAATTTCCATCATTTATTTTAACAACTTGCACTTTAACCTTTTTATTGTTTTCTTCAAACTCTTTTGCAATAGAAGTAAAATATGAATAGTACTTCTCTTCTGACCATATAACTATATTTCCCTTTAACATTCCATTACTTGGTTTGGCAAAAAACATATTAATGGTTATTATAATAAATATAGCTATTAATAAATATATTATTAATTTCTTTCTTATTTTCATATCAATCACATCCTCATATATATAATAAAATTATACACTATCAAATAGCTTTATTGCATAAATTGTAGTAAATATCCAAACTTAACTAAATTATTGTTAAGAATTATATTATTAAATATATATAATATCAAATAATTTTGATTTTTCTATATTATTATACTATAATATTTAAACATATAGATTATTAGATAGGAGACTATTATGCATATAGATAGTTTAAATTATTTTTTTAAGGTTGCTAAATCAAAAAGTATTTCAACAGTAGCTAAAAATACTCATATATCACAATCTGCACTAAGTCAACAAATACTTAAACTAGAAGATAAATTAAATGTAAAATTATTAAATAGAAGTAATAAAGGTGTTACTCTAACTCCAGAAGGAGAAATTTTATTTAAATATTGCGAATCTATTCTTAGTTCTTATAATAAAATGCAAGAAGAATTATCTAATTCGATTCATAAAAAGACATTTATATCAATTGAAGCTGTTGAATCTATAAGCTTAACTATTTTGCCAGCTTTAGTTTCTAAGCTAAAAAAGGTATATAATTCATATACTATAAATCTTAATACTATAGATTGTTGTTCTAATTTAAATTTATTAAATAATATTTGTGATGTTTATATATGCTATAGAAAACCAGAACGTAATGATAGTATTGTTACAAAACAACTAGGAAATGATGAAATAGTTTTAGTTGCAGATAAAAACTTTCAAATCAATAGTATAAAAAAAGAGCAACTTTTTGAATTGCCCTTAATTTTAGCTTCAGATAAAAACTGCTTAAAACGTTTTTTATGTTCAGAATTAAATTGTGATGAAAATGATTTAGATAACTCAAACATTCTCTATAGAACTAATTCTTATTTTTCTGCACTAAATGGAGTTTTATCAACTAAAGCTGTTACATTTATACCAATGAGTATGTATAACAACTATTGTTCTACTACTAATATAAAAAGGATTAAAATAGAAGACTTTTCTCTATCAATTCCAATTTATATAAATTATTCTGAAGCCTTTTATAAAACTAATTCTGATTTTATAAAATCATTAAAAAATATGTTAAAAGGATACTTAGTTTAAGTATCCTTTTAATATGTTCTTAACAACAACCATTCCGCTATATCTCTTAAAATATACTTATATTCATTTTCTGGAAGCCTATCTATTCCTTTAAAACATTTCTTCATATACTTTTCTGCTAATTCCTTAGCGTTTTCTATTCCATTATTTTTCTTAACTAACTCTATTATTTTACTTACTTCTTCTTCTGTATAAAAATCCTTAGCCAGAATATTATCGAAAGCATTTTTATCTTTTTTGTAAGCATAAATTAATGGAAGTGTGTATATACCTTGTTTTAAATCATTTGCTGCAGACTTTTTAATACTTTCATCATTTCCTTCGTAATCTAATATATCATCTATTATTTGAAAAGCCATACCTAAATTATGCCCTATATTTCTAAGCTCTCTACTAATCTTTGTGTTTGCATTACATTCTGCTGCTCCCAGGTATAATGAAATTGAGAATAATTCAGCTGTTTTACCTGATATTCTGCTTAAGTAATCTTTAACAGATAAATTCATTGAAAATCTAGAATTTAATTGATTTACTTCACCCATACATATTTTAGACATTGCTCTTGAATCAACTTTTATAGCTTGTAATGAAGCATTTGTTGCTAGGATTTTAAAGCATATGCAAAAAAGATAATCACCTATGTAAACGGCATAATCCTTTCCATATTTAGATTGAATAGTTTCTTGACCTCTTCTAAGTTTTGAATCATCTATTACATCATCATGTACTAATGTAGCCATATGTAACATTTCAATTACTGCAGCTGTTGGAATAGATTTTTCTCGATCATACTCTCCAAACTTTGATCCTATTAAAACAAAAGCTGGTCTCAATAACTTACCACCAGATTCTATTAGCTCTATTATTGAATTCTCAATTTTCTTGTCTTTGCATTTAACATTACTTTTCATAAGATTCAATACATCAACAAGTTCTTGCTTTATCTCAGGATACTTATTCCAAATTTTGTCCATTATAATCCACCTTCTTAGTGATAATCTAAATCATAAATTTAGTATTTTCACCTTGTTAATATATATGTTTCAATTAATAATTTAAATGATAAATATACTACAAGTATATTTATCTTTTATATTATCTAAACATTGGTAACTTCCTTAAATGTGCTACTACATAGTTTGCAGTTATACCAATAAAAATCCCAGTAATAATTCCTACAGTTGATAATATAGGTAAATATAGCATAACTCCTATATTTTTAACTATTAAAGAAGCTATTAATAATTGCCCAACATTATGAAATATTGCTCCTGCCGAGCTTACACCTATGATACTAACCTTATCTTTAAATAAATCTTTTACAATAGTCATTGCACCAAAACTTAAAATTCCACCTGTTGCGCTATACATAAAAGATGATAAGTTACCACCGAACATTGTTGATAATGTAAGTCTTAAGAATAATACTAAAAAAGCATCTTTCTTGCTGTCTAACGTATATAAAGCAATAACAGTAATTAAATTCGCTAATCCTAATTTAGCACCTGGTGTTACAAATGGGACAGGAATCATTCGCTCAACAATATGTAAAACTAAGGCTTGAGCCACTAATAATCCTATATATACTATTTTATTAGTTTTTTTCATAGCTCCTCCTTAATAAGATAGTATAACATCATCTTCACTCGTTCCTTTTATTTGTATCATGACTTTATGAGGAAGACATACTAAACTTTGCCCAGGTTTCTCTATATAATCTGGATTCATGCATACCTTATCTGGGCAGTCTGCTTCTATTATACCTATTTTGTTATCCTTTATCTTTATAATATTTATTCCTTCTTTAGTTTTTATTTCTATAGTTTTTTCACCCTTATTTTCTGATAAAGGTATTGTTTTATACAATTTTCCCGAAACTGTTATTTCTGCATATGTATTGTTAAACCCTTTTCCTACTGATGCTCCTAAAATAATTTCTGGTAAAAAGGATAATAACATTAATACTGCTATTATAACAAAATCTAGTTTTTTAAACATAAAATTATCATCTCCATTATAAATAATTGGATGAATTCACAATTTATATATACATATATATATAAGGTAGAGCAAAAACCCTACCTTATATAATTATTATGCAATATGGAAATTATATCCTACCTTAATTTCTATACATTTTTATAAGTTGGTTGCTTCTTTCCGTGCCAGAAATTATCCGCAAGCCTAGTAATCCATGGCATTATATAATAATCTAATCCAAATACTCTACCTGCACCACCCATTAATGCAATTGAGCCAAAGAAATACCAAAGTATATCCCAACCAGCCATAGCACATAAAATAAAGTTTACTACCATACCTGCTGAAACAGCACTAAATATAAATGTAAATAATCCTGCTATTAAACATAATCCCATTCCTATTTCCATTAATACAACAATTCTTTGGAACCATACAGCTACTTCTGGATTTGGCATCATTATTTGCATTATTGATGCATACCAGCCTGGAATTTCCTTAATAATTGGAGTAGCCCATTCTGTTGCTGCTTCTGCATTTGAAGCTCCTGTTGCTGCTGATGCACCTGATGTTGCATCTTGTAACCAAGTAAATGGCATCTTAACGTTACCTGCTTTAGTCCAACTATCAGCACCAATAGTTATTGCCTTAAAGAAATCGCTTATGCTATCAGCTTTCCACATAGCATCCCATGTGCCTTCACCTAATAGCTTCTTTATTCCTTCTATTAACCATAAGCATCCGATATATAATCTTAAAGGTACTAACCATAATCTATTTGCTTTAGATGATACATGACCTCTCATTACAGATCTTCTATCTTCCATTGTAAAGAATTCATGTTGTAAATAATTATATACAGCGTTAATATTATTTACTCCCCATAGGTAATACATATTAACAAAATGTTTCATTATCATTGCAAAGAATCCTGATAATTTCATTCCCATTAAGTTAGCAACGCAATATCTTCCACCAATTGAAACCATAAATCCATGGTACTTACCTTGGAATTTTTCCATTTCTTTATTTTCTATTGAAGCAATTATATTTTTAACTGCTGTATTAGCTGTTTGTTCTGCTGCTTCAACTATTTGTGGAGTACCCTTACCAGCTTCTTCTTCAAAATAAGCCATATCTCCAACAACAAATACGTCTTTCTTCCCTACAGCTTGCATATATTCATTAGTTTGTAATCTTCCTGCTCTAGCTGTTTCTAGTCCATATTCCTTAGCATCTTGGTTTGCTTGTATTCCACAAGTCCATATTAATGTTTTTGTCTTTATTTCTTTTCCACTCTTAAGTACTATTTTATCAGCAGCTACTTCTGTAATAGGAGAATTCTTTAATATCTCCATTCCATGCTTAGCCATATATCTTTCTGCTTTATCAGCTTGCTTTCTATCTAACATATTTAAGATAGTTCCCATAGCTTCAACAACTTTTAAAGTAACTTCACTTTCATCAACATTATGTTCTTTTGATAATTTAGTTTTCCACTCTAAAAGTTCTCCTGCCATTTCTATGCCAGTAAAACCTGATCCAGCTACTATAAAAGTAAGCATTTCCTTTCTTTTAGCTGCATCTCTTTCTAAGCTTGCTTTAGCAAACATATCTTGTATATGCTTTCTTATTTTTAAAGCATCTTCAAATGACCATAAAGTAAATCCATTTTCTTTTACTCCTGGTACTCCAAAAAATGCTGGTTCACTACCAGTTCCAATTACTAAGTAGTCATATGAATATTCTCCACATTTAGTCTTTACTACCTTTTTATCTGTATCTACATTTTCTATAAGATCTGTAACTAAATTAACTTTTGATTTTCCAAAAATTTTAGATAGTTCAACTTGTACAGATTCAGGATGAACTCTCCCCCCAGCAACTTCATGTAATTCGGTCATTAAAGTATGGAATGGATTTTTATCTATTAATGTAATTTCCACATCGTTATTTTTCTTATATTTCTTTGCTAATTTCTTAGCAGCATGAACACCACCGTATCCAGCACCAAGAACAAGTATCTTATTTTTTGACATGTTACACCCTTCCCTTCATTATAAATAATTCTAAAATAGCATATTTAATTCTATACACTATTTTAATATATGTCTATATACATCGCATTATTTTTTTGTGGCTTTTTTAACAATTTTTTCTCTTTAAATAATCTGAAAATTCTTCTTCATCCCTTATAATATCATGTTTTTACTCTATTGTCTATTTTTTAACACGATAATTTTTACTTATACACCATAAGAAAATCGAATATCAAACCAAATTATTATTGTGTATAATAATTTAGTAGTTTAAAGTACTTATTTAATATTTAAATATGTTTAAGGGGGATTTTATTATGAAATCAAAAAGAATTTTAAGTTTAGTAGCTGTTGCTGCATTAGCTACTACAGTATTTGTTGGATGTGGAAGCAAAGATGCTACTACTGATACAGCTAAGGAAACTGGATTAAAAGCTGGTACATACAAAGCTGAATCAGAAAAAGATGAAAGAGGTTATGTTGCATCTATAGAAATCGAAGTTAAAGATGGAAAAATAGCTACAGTTAAATATGATGAAAAAGGTGATAAAGGCAGTAAGTTAGACGATGCTGACTACAACACTAACATGAAAGCTAAGAGTGGTACTAATCCAATCGAAGTTTATCCTAAATTAGAAGCTGCTTTAGTTGAAAAGCAAGATGCTTCTAAAATTGATGTAATAACTGGTGCTACTCACTCAGTTGATTCATTCAAAGCTTTAGCTGAAAAAGCTTTAGAAGGTGCTAAATAACATCACCTATAAAAGGATTTTAGGTTTTTTAGCCTAAAGTCCTTTTTATTTATAACTTTTTTACCTATAATAGATATTGACATATTATTTAGGAGGATTATATTATATGAAAAAACATTTTAAGATTCTTACTTCTTCCCTTTTGTTAATTTTTTTTCTCAGTATTTTGACTGGTTGTTCAAAAGATAACAAAGTAACTGAACCTATTTCTAGGACTGAATTAATGATGGGAACAGTAGTAAGTGTCTCCCTTTATGATAGCAGTGATGAGAAAATATTAGATAAAGTATTTGATAAAGTAAAAGAATTAGAAAATAATTTAAGCATAAACGAAAATGGTACATTAGTAGATAAGATTAATGAATCTGCTGGAGTTCAACCAGTAAAAGTCGATGATGATACATATAAAGTTATAAAACAAGGAATAGAATATTCCAAGATATCTAATGGGTTCTTTGATATTACCATAGGGCCTTTAGTTAAGCTTTGGAGTATCGGACTACCAGAAGCTAAAGTTCCTACTCAAGATGAAATTAATTCAAAGTTACCTCTAATAGGATTTAATGATGTTGAGTTTAACGATGATGATAAGACAGTATTTTTAAAGAGAAATGGCATGATGCTAGATCTTGGAGGAGTTGCAAAAGGATTTACTGCTGATGTTATATCTGACATCCTTACAAATGAAGGAGTTAAAAGTGCTATAATTGATTTAGGTGGAAATATTTTTGCTCATGGTGAAAAAGTTAATGGTGGTAATTGGAATATAGGAATTCAAAATCCTTTCTCTGATCGTGGGGATATAGTTGGAACTATTACTGTAAAAAACAAATCCATAGTTACATCTGGAATATATGAAAGATATATTGAAAAGGACGGTATTAAATATCATCATATTCTAAATCCTAAAACAGGTTATCCTTATGATAATGAAGTTGCCGGATTAACTATAATAAGTGATACATCTACCGATGGTGACGGATTTTCTACATCAGTCTTCTCAATGGGTGTTGAAAAGGGCATCGAATTTGTTCATAATCTAGATGGTATAGATGCTATCTTTGTAACAAAAGATAATAAAGTTTATATAACCGATGGAATAAGAGATATTTTTAAATTAACAAATACAGATTTTACTTTAGCCAATTAATTTAAAAGGAGCTGTCGCACAATTATCAATTCCTAATTGGAATTCCTATGTGACAGCCCTTTATTATTTAGTTTAATAGCAATAATTACTCCTATGATTCCTGATATTAATTTTACTAATATATAAATTAGAATAACTTCTTTTGCTTCTATAGAAACATATCCTAGTTGTCCACCAAATACATATGCACCACCTACTGAAAAAGCTGAGCATATTAATTTCCCTCTATCATCTAGTTCATCAAAATTAGTAAATATTATTACTGCTGAAGCTAAACTCCCAATAAGAGATGTAACAGATATTGAATTAATATGTAATACATTTCCTAACATGCTTATTTCCTTTTTTAATACTCTTCCTATTACCTCTAACATAACATTAGCACCACCCAAGAAAATAGCTATCTTTCCAACTATGGTTAATATCTCTTCCAAAGGAAGTAGATTTTCTACTATTTCTATTCCTGTTATGGATGTAAAACCTTGCAATCCCAACCCTATAACCCCTATCATAACTATTATTTTAGCTATATATTTAAAAAATGATATCATAGCATTAGGTGCTTTATTCAAAACTATTGAAATAATTATAGATATTATTATAATTGGTAAAATACTAATTATAATATTGTATAAGTTAATTTGTAATAGTACTCCCCCAATAAACAATCCTATTGGTAATGCTATTATTCCACATAAAATTCCTTTGCAAAATATATCAATATTATTTCTATTAATTATACCCAGAGCTAATGGTACTGTAAAACTCATAGTGCATCCTAACATTGATGCTATTAGTATTCCAGAAAAGTACATCATATTATGATTGTTAGCTATAGCTTCAGTAATTTTATATCCTCCCATATCAACTGCAATAAAAGAAGAAATTATTACTGATGGGTTTATAAAACTATTTTTAAATATTGGTAAAATATATTTAATTATAATATCTGAAATAATTGGCGTTATTGAAAATATCCCTATCATCGATAAAGCAAGAGATCCCATACTTTTAATTCCATTCTCTATCCCTTTATATAAATTAAATCTTCCTCCAATAATATAATCTACTATTCCTAATAAAAAAAAACCACCTACTATATAAAGCATTATCTTTTCCATATCATATCTCCATTTATATTCGTATAAAGTTAAATTAATTCTATCAAACTTTATTCAATCAAAAAAGCCCCTTAATAGTTAATTAAGAAGCTTTTTTGATAATTAATCATTTAGTCAAATTAGCAATCGCATCCACATGATGGCTTATCTGGAAATGGTTTTGGAACTGGGTTGCCATTATTTTCAGGCTTTCCTATACATTTTCCATTATAAGATGAAGTTTCTAGTTCAGAGTATTTTATTACTATATTGTCTTTATAAATCTTTAGCATATACTTTGTATTTGGACATAAAGGTCCTAATAAGAATTGTCCGTGACAATCTGTAAAAGTATGAGTCAATGGATAAGGATATCTGCATCCATCTACTACTTGTAATAATTTTACTACTGCATCTACTACAGGCATTCTATTACAATCCAAAACTGTTCCAAATATAACTGATCTCTTTTCCTCTGGTAATCTAACGACTGCTTCAATTTGTTCGTTACATCCTGTCTTTAGTTCGCATGATGTTATTCTTCCGCTCATAACTTTGCCTCCTAAGTTTAAAATTAATTTCGTATAGTATAATGTATTCCGTTATTTATAAAATGTTCTTTGTGTTGAGTGGTTTTGACAAAAAAAGACTAGTTATATTAGAGTATATCTTGTTAAAATATACTTATATAACTAGCCTATAAAATTTCAATCTAAATATTTAGATCGAAATAGTATATATTATTCCTTTACTTCCAATTGAATATCAAAACTTTTAGTTTGACCATTTCTAATTGCTTCTACTTTAACTACATCACCTTCTTTTTTGGTATCCCTAATAGCTCTTAATTCATCAAATGTCTTAATTCTTTGTCCGTCAAACTTAACGATTAAATCTCCACTTTTCAGACCTGCTTTTTCTGCTGGGGAAAATTCTGTTACCTCAATTATATATAATCCTTCTTCCATATCATATTGTTTGGCAAGTTGCTCATTAATCTCTCTTATTGATACTCCTAAATTTAATATCGGCTTTGATAATGAATCTATCCTATCTTTTACTTCATTTATAGGAATTGAAAATCCAATTCCTTCTGCTTCACCTGACATTTTTAATGTATTTATTCCTACTACTTCGCCTTTTGTATTAATAAGTGGTCCTCCGCTATTTCCTGGATTAATTGCCGCATCTGTTTGTATTAAATTTAGTTTAACACCAGTACTTGTTTCTACCGTTCTATTAACTGCACTTACTAATCCACCTGTCACAGTTTGATTAAAATCCTTTGAAAGTGGTGTTCCTATTGCTAGAACTTCTTCACCTGGTTTTAAAGCATCAGAGTTCCCTAATTCAACTATAGCCGGTACTTTAATACTATCGTCAGTTAATTTTAACATAGCTATATCTTGATTTTGATCATAATTTACAACTTTTGCTTTTACATCTCTACCATCCGATAAAGTAACAATAACTTCTTTTGCTCCTTCTATTACATGATAGTTTGTTAATATATATCCTTCTTCATTTATAATAAATCCCGAACCCATTCCATCTACTTGTTGTGGAATTATTCCGCTATAATCTGTTACCCCATTTGCTGATACTATTACAACAGCTGGAGCAACTTTTTCAAAAGCTTCGCTCTTTGTTAATGCCTCTCCTGTTGTATTGAAAGTTTGTGGATTTGGTGTAATATTATTCACCTTTTGGTTTGCATTAATATCCTTCATAGCATAATACACACTTCCTCCCCCTATAGCTCCTCCAAGAAGCCCAGTTATAAGTGCTATTACTATAAATTTAAATCCACCACTTTTTTTCTTCCTTATGACCTTGGTATCTTTATTAGGATTGAAATTATTATTTACTTCTATAAATCTATGTTCGTCCGTATAATCTTCTTTTGTATTTTCTTCAACTGAAGTTCTTAAAACTTCAGTTTCTTCATTGCTAACATCCTCATAATTTTCTACATCATATATATTATCATCACTCATCATAAAATCCTCCTAAGCATTTATAATTCCTTCTTACAGTTATTAATATACCCCTTTTATGTGACAATTATATGACATATAGACATTAATTCTTAGTTGCTTTTTTCTGTACTCTTTCAATCTCATTAGCCTGTTTTATAACTTGTCTTATACCGCTTATTACTGAATCAGGTTCATACATCGCAATTATTTTACTATCAGAATTTATAGTATGAACTTTTGTCAGTTCCTCATCTCCAAGTGATGCTAATTGTTCCTGTCCGTCCTTTGCTATTAAATAATATGGTTTTCCACTAAATATACCATCCTCTTGAGTATTACTTTCCCCACTTGTTATATTTTGTAACTCATTATATACAGCGCTTGTATAATTACTTTTTGTTCTATGTACATTAAATTCATTTAAACTAATATCATCTAACTTATTTTTAAAATCCTCTGTGTCACAAGCTAAATTTAATTTATCCATTAATGTAGTTATACCTATGCTTGATCCAATTTTTTCTATATTTCTTCTAACTTTTTCTATCATAAGATTATTTTTAAATTCTTTTGTATTAATATTATCTTCTACAAATGGATTTACTAAAACAACACCTGCTACTAAATCTGGATATTCTTTTGCAAATTCCGCAAGTACTAAACTTCCATATTCTTCTCCAACTAATATATATGGAGCTGACACCGCAGATTTTCTTAGCAATAACCTTAAGTCTTCTGCCTGCTCTTTAGGAGTTCTTAATGATCCACTATCGCTATACCCATACCCTCTTCTGTTATATACAAAAGTTGTTATATCATCATACTCTAAAGTTAACTTATCTGATATAATGTTCCATTGGCTTAAATTAGTTCCAATATTTCCGTCAAATATTATAGTATATTTACCTTCCCCATTGGTCTTATAATCTAATCTCTTATCATCTACTCTAACATAGTCTACTCTTTGTTTTAATGTTTCCTTTGCTATAAAATTACTTATTCTTTGATATATAAAACCTATAGCTACTAATATTATTAACGATAAAAATATATTTCTAATAATATCCTTAGGTTTTAATTTATTTTTCATATTTACTTTATAAAATCCATTTGAATGTGGTAAAAGCTTCACTTTAAACCTTCCCCCTACTTGTTATAACTTTATTAATTTAAATTACTTATTATTTTATAGCTTTAGATTTGGTTTTGCATTTATATTTAATGGTGATTCTAGTCCTTTTATATAATTGAAATATGCTGCACTACCTATCATAGCTGCATTATCTGTACACAATATTGGTGAAGGGAATAATACATCTATACCTTTTTTTGCAGCAGCTTCAATAAGAGATTTCCTAAGTGCTGAGTTTGATGCTACTCCTCCAGCTATTGCAATTTTGTTAATATTCTTTTGCTTACAAGTCTTTAAAACATTTTGCTTTAATACATCAATAACAGCTTTTTGAAATGATGCTGCTACATCCGCTTTATTTATATCTATGTTTTGCATTTTACATTTATTTATATAATTTAATACGGCTGACTTCACTCCACTAAAAGAAAAGTCTAAAGTATCATCATGAAAATTAGCTTTTGGAAATTCTATTGCATTTTCATTTCCCTCTTTAGCTAATTTATCTATCTTAGGGCCTCCTGGATATCCTAGTCCTAAAGCCCTAGCAACTTTATCATAAGCTTCCCCCGCTGCATCATCCCTTGTCTGCCCTATAACTTCATACTCACCATAATCTTTAACATGAACTATAAAAGTATGCCCACCTGAAACTACTAAAGATACAAATGGTGGTTTTAAATCTTTATGTTCTATATAATTTGCACAAATATGCCCCTCTATATGATTTACTCCTACTAATGGTTTCTTTGATGAATAAGAAAGTCCTTTAGCATATTGTAATCCAACTAGTAATGCTCCTACTAAACCTGGGCCATATGTTACTCCAATTGCATCTATTTCTTCTAGCTTTACTCCTGCATCTTCGAGAGCTTCCATTACGACTCCATTTACTACTTCTATATGCATTCTTGAAGCAACCTCAGGAACTACCCCTCCATATTTTTTGTGTGTCTCTATTTGTGATGCTATTATGTTAGATAATACCTCTCTACCATCTTTAACTACAGCTGCAGATGTTTCATCACAACTTGATTCTATTGATAATATTAATTTACTTTCCATTACAACTACCTCTTAATCTAATTATATTTATAATAAACTGTTTTGAATTTATTTTCATTTTTTGTTTTCTTGTTAAAAGTATTTCATTGTTGTATATTAAAATAAGGTTTATATCTTATTCTTAACATTGTTTATTATATAATGAATAAAAAATTATTCATTATTTTTGCTAGAATTAATGGATTTTTAAGGATATATTAATATTATTTTAAAGGAGTTTTCATAATGAGTACTTATGCAAAGGTAATTGTTCCAGGATCACCCATTTCCAAATCTAATTTCAAACTACATAATAAAGATGGCCGAGCAATTCTTCCTTATAATACAGGAAAATCACATGATAGATATGCTCTTTATGAAGAAGAAATTGCATACTATGCTAGGTTGCAAAATCCGGATACTATATTAGATGAATCTCTCATAGCTATTCTTAAAGTTTATTATAAAAGTGAAAAAAGGCATCCTGATACAGCAAATATAACTAAAAGTATTTTTGATGGAATTGAGAAAAGCGGTCTTATTGTTAATGATGCTCAAATAACAAAAATAATAACAGAAGAGTTTTATGATAAAGAAAATCCTCGTTTTGAATTAGAATTTTTTGCTGAAAGTGAATATGAAGTTTCTTATTCAGTTTTACCCAAAAAAGAGCATGGTAGTAAAAAACTTTATTCACCTATAAGAAAATCTAATAAACAAAAAACTATTAAAGATAAAATAGTTAGCAATGAAAATATTAATTCTAGTAATATGCTAATATGTGAATTTTGTAATAAAAAAATTGAAGATTCTAATTTAATTAAAGCAAATGGTGGTAAAACATTTATATGCAGATCTTGTTTTAATAAGTTATTTTAAGAGAGGTGCTTTAAATTGAATAAAGATTACTTTGTTTTTATAGGAGATAGTTTAACTTACGGATATGGAGTTAATAAAACTGATAATTGGGTTGAAAATTTAAAATCATTACAGTCATTAAATATAATAAATAAAGGAATTAATGGCGACACAACTACAAATATGTTAAATAGATTTACAGAAGATGTTATATCCTATTATCCAAAGAAAATTTTTATAATGGGAGGAACAAACGACTTTCTTTCAAATAGACCCTTGAATTCTGTTTTAGAAAATATAGAGTTAATGTTAAAAGAAGCTTTAACTATTACTAGGGATGTATTTATAGGCATCCCCCCAATAATATTAAAAGAAGATGCTAAAAGGCTTTTTATGCCATCTCCTACATACGATTATTGTGAGAATCAACTGCCTTTATTAAGAAAATCTTTAATTAATCTCTGCACTAGATATAATGTTAATTTTATAGATTTTTATAAAATTACTTTAGAAAACTACAAGTCAAATATTTTTATTGATGGTATTCACTTAAACCTTAAAGGCCAAACTTTTTTATTAAATGAATTTATGGTTATATTAGAGAAACTTTCTTATAATAATTAAAAGTGTAAAGTTTATAGTTAATTTATTTTCAGTGATTTTAAATAAATTATACCTATAATTTTACACTCTTAATTTTCAGATAGTAGTACTTGACTAATTTTTAGTACACATATTTTTTCAAGTAATTTGATACCAGTTCTCCAACTGTATATCCATTTTCTCCGCTATTAAATATATTCTTATCCCTTGTTAATAGCGTTCCACAAGCAAATATTCCCTTTGCTGAAGTTTCAAAATTTCTTACTAATGGAATTTCATATTCCCCTAGCTCTATATTTGTTTTTCTCATAAAAGAAATTTCAGGATAATATCCAACCGTTAATATTAAAGAATCACAATGTATAGTATCAATTCTTCCACTATCTATATTTTGAATATCTATATTTTCTATTCTCTCATTACCATCTAGTTCAACTATACGATGATTCTTTATTATGTTTATATTAAAACCCTCTATAATCTCAAGTTCATCTTTTTCTAAAGGAATATCACTAGAAGATTCTATTATTGCATTTACTTTAGCCCCTTCTATTAATAATCTTCTTGCAAGAATCAGCGAACGAATATTTTTTCCTAATATTACAGCTTCTTTTCCTGGAAGAAATCCCTGTAAATTAATAAGTCTATGTGCAGAAACCACAGTAAATATTCCTGTATATTTATGAACAGGTATATTTATATTTCCTGTAAATCTTTCTCTGCAACCAGAAGCTAGTATTATAGCAGTTGCTTGTATTTCCTGTATTCCTTCTACCGGATTCACATATGAAACCATCTTGTTCTTAGTCACTTCTAATACTTCAGTATTAAGCTTATATAGTCCACCTAAATTTTTAAAGTCCTTAATAAGCCTGCTTCTAAGTTCTGGTCCTGTAACATCCTTTTCTAAATAATACTGACCAAATCCATTATGTATAAATAAATTTAAATTCCCACCTAATTCATCTTCTCTTTCTAAAATCAAAACTTTTTTAATTCCATTTTTCAAAGCAGAAACTCCGGCTGAAAGTCCAGCTGCTCCCCCTCCAATTATAATTAAATCATATTGAAGCATATATAACCTCCATTAATGTTAAATAAACCTATATAGATATTATATCATAATGTATTTTTCTTAACCTATTATTTGTTAAATTATCTCTGTTATTGAAATTTATTTTTACATTGGATTAAAAATTAGTCAAAACTAATTTGCTTTATAAAAAGACCTATACTATAATTTAATTATTGTAAAAAGGCCTATCACATTACTATATATATTTGAGGTGGTATATTGGATAAATTTTTAAGAAAATTTAAGAATAATAATAACTTTAGCTTTGATAACATTATGAGAATAATATTATTTTTAATTCCTCTTATAGGGATTACTTTTAAAAGCATTATATTTCAAGGTTTTGTCATTAACCAAGATCCTTATTCATTAGATATTCTTGCTGGATACAATTCGGCAAAACCATTTATAAATTATTATTATGCTTTTACATTGATCTTTATTAGTTTTTCTTTATTATTTAAAGGAAAGGGACGAGTATTATATCTATTTATAATAGATATAATAATAACTTTACTAATATTACTGGATTTAGGATACTTTAGAGGATTCCTAACAATGCCATCAGTATTATTATTGAGTCAAACAGCTAATTTAGATAATATGGGTGGTACTATATCTTCAATGTTTAGTAGTAAAGATTTTTTACTATTCATTGATTTTATAATATTAGGTATATTTGTATTCCTTACAAGGAAATCTTATACTAGGGTTAAAAAGAGAGCCCCTATTACTTTTATAGTTACATTACTATTAGGTATTTTATACATAGGATATGTTCCTTTTAATTTACATGTACTAAAAAATGAAGATGTTAAAAATGGATACATATTCTCAAATTATGATCCTACAAATACAGCTAGATATTTTTCTCCTGTAGGTTACCATTTATTTGATTTATACAATGTTTATAAAGATTCAATGCCTTATAATTTAACAGAAGAAGAAAAATCTCAAATTGAAGAATTTTTTAATAAAAAAGAAAGTCTACCTGATAATGAATATGCTGGTATGTTTAAAGGTAAAAACTTATTAGTTATACAAGTTGAATCATTAGAAAGTTTTGTAATTAATAAAGAAATAAATAATCAAGAAATAACACCTGTTTTAAATGAATTAGTAGATTCAGGTTTGTACTTCCCAAATATCCATGAGCAAGTAAATGAAGGTACAAGCTCTGACTCGGATTTAATGATTAATACTTCAATGTTTCCATTAAGAAGGGGTAGTACTTTCTTTAGATATCCAAATGCTAAATATAATTCTCTACCACTTTTATTAGAAGAAAATAACTATGATACTATAGCAATACATTCCGATAAAGGTTCTTTCTGGAATTACGCTGCTGGGTTAAAGGGGATAGGTTTTGAAAAATTTGTTGATTATTATTCATTTGATATTGATGAAGAAATAGGACTTGGATTATCAGATGAAAGTTATTTTAGACAAGTTACTCCAATGTTAAAGGAATTAAGCAACCCATTTTATGCCTTTACAGTTACCCTAACAAGCCATGGACCTTTTGATTTACCAAAAGAAAAAAGAGCATTAACTTTAGATAGTGCATTAGACAGTAATGAACTTGGAGGGTACTTCCAAAGTGTAAATTATACAGATGTTCAAATTGGAAAATTTATGGAAACATTAGATAAAGAAGGTTTGCTGGATAATACTGTTGTGATTATTGAAGGTGATCATACAGGTGTTCATAAATATTATAATAGTTCAATTGAAAAACTTTCCCAAAAAGAAGATTGGTATTTGGATAATGGAGATCATACTGTACCATTTATAATCTGGTCAAAAGACATTAAAGAAGCAAAGACATTTGATACTATAGGCGGACAAGTGGACATTATGCCAACACTTTTATATCTTATGGGAGTACCAAATGATAAATATATAAATACATCTTTAGGTAGGAATTTATTAAATACAAACAAATCTTTTGCTATTCTTACAAACTTAGATGTAGTTGGTAACTTAACACAAGAAGAAAAAGAAATGTATAAAAATATTGTTGATTTATCAGATAAAATGATTCGTAGTAATTACTTAGAAGATAATTAAAGATACTAATTTTGAATGTTTATTGTTATTAGTAAAATAGGCTAACTGATCAAATTCAGTTAGCCATTTATTTTAATAATTATTCTGCTTTTAATTCTTGTACTCCAGTTATACTTGTCTTTGTATCATCTTCTTTATCTGCTATTTTAAATGTATCTTTAGCTTCTTGATTTAAGAAGTAAATATTTCCTTCAATTACTTGGTTTACTAATTTAAAGTTTTTACCTGAAACATAAACATCACCTTTAAAAGTTCCATGTTCAAGACTTCCATTTATACTATTGAAAGTTATCTTTGGAGCTGTTAAGGTAAATCTATTTGTAACCTTTTTGTTTTCATCTTGAGTATATAAAGCTATTTTACGTTGATATGTTTCTTCTCCAGTAGTAGCATCTTTTTTACCATTCTTAAAATCTCCATCAACTACTAATTCCTTGTCAAAAGTCAAATCATTTAGTAATGCTACTATCCAAGTTCCTTCTTTGCTTATTCCTTTTTCAAAAGCTGAGTTGTCATTTACTATTGAAGCTGTTGTAACTACATCAGTTTTTTGCTCTTCTGTTGTTGATGGTTTTTCTTCTGTTGTTTTGTCTGCGTCCTTATTATTTCCACAAGCTACAAATGCTGTAGTAGCTACTGCTAGTGTTAATGCTAATAAAAGTGATTTAGTTTTCATATGTGCACCTCCATAATGCTTGAATCTTTTGTTTTAATTAACCAAATAAAGTATATCATATTGATAAAGTCTCAACAATAATATTTTTTGTTTTTATTTTTATATTATTCATTATTAATTAAATTCTATTTACTTTCCTGCTATAGATAATCCATTGACCTTAACTGATGGACTTCCTACACTACTCATTGGAAACTTCAAGTCATTACCTATTTCCTCTATATTCTTTAATAAATCAAAGAAGTTTCCCGCAACTGTTATTTGTTCAACTGGATATTCTTTTTTACCTTCTTTTATATAAAAGCCCTTTGCTGCTAATGAAAAGTCTCCTGTTATTGAATTTGCTCCTGAATGTAAACCAGCAAATTCTGTTATTAATAAGCCTTCTCCAATTTCTTTTAATAAATTATCAAAACTTTTTTCGCCTTTTTGAAGATATAAATTTGTTGGTGAAACTCCCACTGGTGATGCATAAGAATTTTTAAATCCATTTCCTGTTGATTTAGTATTTCCTTTATGCGCAGTTTTTAAATTATGCAATAACGTTATAAGCTTCCCTTCATGTATTATATCTTTTTTCTTCGTTGCAACTCCTTCATCATCAAAAGGAACTGACGCTAGGCCATTTTCTAAATGAGGATTATCTAATAATGTTACTTTTTTATTTGCTATTATCTCTCCTTCTTTTCCTTTCAATAAACTTAATCCTTTTTGAGCTGCATCCCCACTAAATACTCCAGCAAATGTTGATAATAACGACACCATGGCTTCATTATTTATTATTGTATTATATTTTCCTGATGGAATTGACTTTCCACCTATTCTAGATAAAGCTTCATTAACCCCATCTTGTGCTAAAAGTTTTGGATTTACCTCATCTAATGAAGTAGCTATAATATATCCCATACCATCATGCATATCTTCTTGATTTTTTATTATTGGAACTACATAAGCACTTAATAAGTTTGATTTGTTTTCCAAATTTAAGCCTTTAGAATTTATTATTCCATACTTAGCTTTATTATAGCCTATTCCACATCCTCCAAAACTAACTACTCTATTATCTAAAGTTTTTGCTTCTTTTTCCATGTTTAAAGCTAGGTCTATAAGTTTATCTGCTGGAATATTTTCTAGCGTATTATAATAAGTATTAACTGCTGAATATTCCTTATCTCCTTCATATATAAATTGAATATCTTCATTTTCTATAGTCAATGCACTTTCCTTTGCATTTTTTACAAGCATTTCTATTGCATATTCATCTAGTATTTCTGTATATGAATATCCTATTTTACCATTTATTTTCCCTCTAAATGATAATCCATAAGAAGTAGTTAAATTATATTTTTCAACTTCCTCATTATATACATTTATACTTAAGCTTTCTCTATCTACGTAATAAACTTCATACTCATCAAATTCGTTATTTTTAGCTTCTTGAAATAATTTATTTATAAATATATTTAATTCCACTTTTATATTCCCCCTTATCTTCCACCTACTGTTATTTCTTTAACTCTAATCATAGGTTGACCTACATTAGTTGGAATACTTCCTGAAACAGATCCACACATTCCTTGTCCTTGTGCTAAGTTCTTGCCGACCATATCTATATTCATTAACACTTCACTACCTTTACCAATAAGGCTAGCACCTCTAACCGGCTCTTGTATTTCTCCATTTCTTACTATATACCCTTCTGATACTGCAAAATTAAATTCTCCTGTTACTGGATTAACTGAGCCACCACCCATCTTCTTAGCATATAACCCATCTGATATTGATTTAATAATTTTATCTTCATCATCATTTCCTGCTGCAATATATGTGTTTGTCATTCTTGAGGTAGGTGAAAATTTATAATTTTGTCGTCTTGAGCTTCCAGTTGCCTCCATACCCATTCTTCTTCCATTTAATTTATCAATTAAGTAGCCCTTTAATATACCATTTTCTATTAGTATATTTTTCCTTGTTTTATTACCTTCATCATCTATATTTAGTGATCCCCATGCATTAGGTATAGTTCCATCATCAATTGCAGTAACTTTTGATGATGCTATTTGCTTTCCTAACATATTAGTAAATACTGAATTTCCTTTTGCCACGGCAGTTGCTTCTAATGAGTGCCCGCAAGCTTCATGAAATATAACTCCACCAAACCCATTATCTATTGCTACAGTCATCTTGCCAGCTGGACAATTTTTAGCATGCAACATAGTATGTGCAACTCTTGATGCCTCTCTTCCGTAATATTCTGGATCAATGTCATTAAATAATTCAAATCCCTTATGTGCTCCAGGACCTTCAAAACCTGTTTGATTTTCTCCATTTATAGATGCTACAGAACTTATTGATAATCTTGTTCTAACTCTTTTATCCTCTGTAAGTAATCCTTCCGTATTAGCTATTAATATATTTTGTTCCTTATCTAAATATCCAACAGATACTTGAGTTATTTCATCATTATATTCTTTTGCAGCTTTATACCCAGTTTTCATTACCTTTATCTTCTTTTCAATGCCAATTGAAGAAGGCATATATATTATTGGATTATTATTATATATAGATTTTTCGTTTAAAACTATGCTTATATCTTCTTTTAATTCCCCAAGAGCCAATGCTGCTTTTTGTGCTGTGTCTAATAAAGACTCTAGATTAGTATTATTTGTATAAGCATACACACTTTTTAATCCTTTAAAAATTCTTATACCTATTCCATGAGTCCTTCCAGATATAGAATTCTCTACTTTTCCATTTAAAATACTTATAGACGTATCTAAAGTATCTTCTTCAAAAATTTCTGCAAAATCCCCGCCTGTTATTAAACATCTAGCTAATACACTAGATAATATATTTTTTGATAACATATTATTCATCCTCCATACTTGTTTGTTTTCCATCTTTAAATGCCTTTGCCCATGAGTCTACATAACTTCCACTTGCCCATTCGGCCATTATTACCTCTTCCCCATCACTTAATTGTATATTCATGAGAGGACTACCCTTTATATTTCTATCTTCCATTTCATAAACTGATATTTTATCGCTAAATACTATAATAGCTATTCTACCTGTAGGCGCTGTATATATATCTTTTATGAAAGGAAAATCATCTATCAAATCTCTCCACGAAACTAATAAAGTATCATAATTTAATATTTTTTTACTTGGACTTATTGATATTCTATATTCTATTCCATCATTATTATTATCTATAGCCGGAATATTACCTACTAAACTCCATTTTCCTTCAATTCTCTTTATTGTAAAATTACTATAGTTTATATTTATATCTAATAAATTCTTTTTTTCATCTGGTAAAGTATCTATAGTTTGATTAAATTCTTTTTTATATTTTTCCTTAGAATCAATATTATATATTTCCTCGATATTAAGTCCATTTCTTGAATTTATATTATCTATAGGTACAGTTTGATATATAGGAAACTTATTTTTAAAATTATCTCCTTCATATTTCTCTATGGATATATAGTCATTTGAAACAAAATTAATGTTCTTATAGACATTTGTAGTTTCTCTCTCCAGTAATTGGTCTTCTTCTCTTCCATCTAATGGTTTAGCTGTAAGGTATTCAATATGATGATTAATGTCATTATTTATAATTTCACTACTAATACTCCATATTCCACTCATCCTTGGAAAAATTATATTATTTTTTTCTATTATAGGTTGTAATGTACCATTTTTAAATGATATCCATAATGTTTTATATTCCTCATTAGTATAATTTCCATCATCCATTAATCTTCTTGGTGTTTTCATTCCTAACATTACCCCTACTGCACTATTATAGTCCTCTAACACTTCATCTTCTTTAACTTCACTACTAATAATTTCAGTTTTTTGGGGCTACTATCTTTTTTAATTAATTTTAATATTAATCCATCATAAAACAAATATCCATTTGACTCATCTATTAAAATGAATTCTCCTATTATTGTATTGGAGTCAATTATAGATATTACATCAAACTTAGATCCTTCATCTACCAAGTCCTCTAATTTTAAATTAAATTCATATGATAAAGTATATGTTTTATCAACAATCTTTAATTTATATTTAGGATTTATATATGTTTTATTTAATATAGTAATATCTTTATTGGATATATTAATTTGTGAATCTTCTAAATCTAGAACTTCATTCTTATTTTCAATCTCATTATCTATTATATTAATATAATCAATATTCCATATCCCCTCTATTTGAAGATCATTATTATAAGGTGCTTTTATTGCTTGTGTATCTTTTCCATTTACCTTACTACAACCAGTAATTATTGTAAATATAAATATAATCCCTAATAATAAAACTTTTTTAATTATATTCATATCATTCCTCCTCATTTATTGGAATAATAATTTCAACTTTAGTTCCTATTCCTATCTTACTATATATATTAAGTACTCCTTGATGTAATTTAATTATTTCATCACAAATAGATAATCCTATTCCATTTTGAGATTTAGAATTTTTCCCCTTGAAAAATTTTTCTTTTATTCTAGGTAAATCTTCTTCTGATATACCACATCCATCATCTTCAATTATAAATTTTACTTTATTATTAATTTTTATAGTAGTAAATTTTATATTTCCATCTTCTTCTGTAAATTTTAATGAATTATCTAATATATTTATGAATACTTGTTTTAATCTGTTACTATCAACATACATGTTCCCATTAGCTTCTGTTCTGAACTGCAAATTTATTCTCTCTTTTTTTGCTCTTGGACCCATGAAAGATTGTATGTGATTTATAAAATCAACTATGTTAATACTTTTTAAGTCTATAGTTACCTTTTCATTAATGAGTCTTGAAAAATCTAATAATTCTTCTACCATTAATGATAATCTATCTGTTTCTTTTTCTATTATTTCAAAACCAAGTTTCAATGTATCTTTATCTGTTTTATCATTGTTTAATGTTATAGTCCACCCCTTTATCGCTGTTAACGGAGTCCTTAATTCATGTGAAACCGACGATATAAATTCATTCTTTAGTTGCTCTCTTTTTGATATTTCATTTGCCATGAAATTTAAGGTGTTTGATAGTTGCCCGATTTCATCTTGACTACTAATGCTACTTCTTATATTTAAATTCCCGCTCCCCATCTTTTCTGCAATCTCTTTTAAATATTTTATAGGATTTATTATACTATTTGCAAGAAATACTCCTAAAATCATTCCTATTATCAAAACTGCTATTGATATACCTGAGAAAATAACCATAATGTTAGTTATTACTGCATCAATGGCTTCTAATGATGTTATAAATCTAATTAATCCTATTATATCTCCATCTATAATTAGTGGATATGATACTGCCATTACTTTATCATCATAATAATCTACTTTTCCAATCCACCTTGCAGCTTCGCCCTTTAAAGCCTTTGATATATCTGGAGTACTAATTAACTTGTCATCCTTAATTCCAATAGAATCCATTAAAAGATTTCCATTAGAATCAAAAATTTCAACTTGAACATTATTTTCATTCCAAAAAGTATCTATATTATCATAAATAGTTTCTGACAAGGATCTTGATGAAAAATACTTGTTATAAAAATTAATAGATACTTGAATTCGACTTTTCAATAAATCTTCTGTATTGTCATAATAATATTTTCTAACAAAAATAAGTAAAAGAATATTTAAAAACATTACTGTTGAAAAAATTATTACAAATATTCCTTGAAGCAATTTATTTCTTATACTTTTTACTCTTCGGATTTCCACCTATATCCTATCCCCCATATCGTTTCTATATACTTTGGCTCAGAAGCATTTTCTTCTATTTTAGATCTTAATCTTCTTATGTTTACATCTATTATCTTTGCATCACCAAAATAATTTTCTCCCCAAACCAAATCTAATAGTTCATCTCTTGTAAATGCCTTGTTAGGATTTTCTAAAAATATCTTCATAAGTAAATATTCTTTTGGGGTTACATCTATTTCTATACTGTTCTTTAATATTTTCTGTGAATATAAATCTATTATAAATTCTCCTAATTCTAGTTTTTCTTTATCCTCTTCTCCAAGTCTTCTAAGAAGCGCCTTTATTCTTAAAACCACTTCCAATGGATTAAATGGTTTTATTATATAATCATCCGCACCATACTCTAATCCCATAATCTTATCCATATCTTGACCCTTAGCTGTTAGCATTATTATTCCCATATTAGGAAATTCATCTCTTAATTTGCTGCAAACCTTGAACCCATCTATCCCCGGTAACATAACATCTAAAATTGCAATTTTAGGTTTTTCTATAGCTGCAAGTTTTAAGCCTTCTTCTCCTGTTGCCGACTCTATTACTTGAAGATTATTTCGTTGTAAGTTTATTTTCAAAAATCCCCTTATACTGTCTTCATCTTCTACCAATAATATTTTATTCATTCTATCACCTCTAACTATAATAGTATTATTAACTATTTTAATTTCTTATAATCTTTAAAGACAAATAAGAGACGGATACCCGCCCCTTTATTATTTCAATGTTCTAAACTCAAATCCTTCTTTTTTTAAATGATCTATTGCACTTTGTAAATATTCAACAGTCCCTTTTTTAGAATCTGTATCATGCATTAATATAATTATAACATCTTTATCTCCAACAGTTTCTTTTAATTTATCTAATAGGTATTCCTTTGGGAAATCTTTTCCTTCTGCATCACCATTTAAAGAATTCCAATCCATTTGATATATCCCTTTACTCTCTAATACCTTGTCCAATTCAGCTGTTCCATTCCAACTAGCATGTCCGCCAGGCATTCTTATTAAACGTGTTTTAAAGTTTTTTCCAAGAATATCTTTTAATATCTTATTATTCTTCTCTATATCTTTCATAAATGCTTCAACATCTACTATTCTATTTGGATAAAGTATTGAATAATTATGTGAATATCCATGATTTGCTATAGAGTGTCCTTCTCTTGCCATCCTTTTCAATAAATCAGCTGCTTTATCATTATTCTCTATTGAAGTACCTAATGTAAAAAATGTAGCTTTAATAGAGTTGTCTTTTAGAATATCTAATATTTTCCTTGTTGAGTGCCTAGATGGCCCATCATCAAATGTTAAATATGCAACTTTTCTGTTGTCATCTCTATAAAAATTCCACTTATACATTGTTTCTGGAAGAATAACTGAAGCATCATCTGCATTAGAATCATTTTCTAATGTAAGATATTCTCCATTCTCTATTTTATTAGAATCTTCATTAACTGATTTTTCTTCCTCCATTGTATTTCCTACATCCTCTTTATTCTCCTGATTTAAAGTTTCCCCATCAGCCACAAAACTTTCTTCTTGCCCTTGCTTCTCATAATTTTCCTGATTTTTTTCAATATCAGAGGTTTCTTCTTCTAAATAACTATTTTTATCATTAAAAGGTTGTGTACCATCCTTATTTGTATTATTAAATACCTTATTAATTATTGTTTGAGCATTAGTATAAATCAAGTTTTCTCCAAAGTCGCTTATCCCTACTGATATTATAAATATAGATATTACTAACACAAATGTAAATAATATGAATCTCTTCTTATTTCTTATTCTAGTTTTTTTACTCATAAATTTTACTCTTCCTACTCATGTTTTATTGTTTGTCCTTATAATTCAATTATATAGGAGTTTTTTCGCCAAATCATTACAATTTGTTAAACAATAGTTACGAAAAAGTTACATTATTATACATCTTATTACATTCAGTATATAAAAATAAAAGAGTTTTATAACAATAGACTTAATCTACTCTTATAAAACTCTTATTTTTAATGGCTCCGTGGAGAGGATTCGAACCTCCAACCTATCGGTTAACAGCCGAGTGCTCCACCATTGAGCTACCACGGAATATTATAATATTTCAGATTGTTCTCTGAAAATTGCACATAAATGACAATCAAAATCTTTGATTTTGCTCTCTATTTTACAAACCTTCTTTGTTTTG
>NZ_ASRV01000214.1 GCF_000401215.1 Clostridium sartagoforme AAU1
GGTTATTAGTTGAAAAAATAAATTAGCACCTAATTGATCTATAGGCAAATAACCAATTTCGTCTATAATAAGAACTTTGTATTTATTGTAGTGTTTAAGTCTAGCTTCTAGCCTGTTTTCATTGTAGGCGTTTCTTAAGTTCTGAATTAAATCGTGACAGCTAATAAAGTAAGTGAGGAATCTTTTACTTGCAGCCTCTATTCCGATAGCGGTAGCTAAATGTGTCTTACCTACACCTGGAGTTCCATAAAATAATATATTTTCTTTATTATCAATAAATCTTAATGAGCATAGGTCTTGAATCTGCGCTTTGTTTACTGACGGTTGAAAGCTATAGTCATACTCATCAGCTCTTTTTACAAAAGGAAAGCCGGCTACACTTATTTGGATTTTTGAGGCCATTTCATTTTTATAAAGTATTTCTTTATCTGTTAGATGCACTAAGGCATCTAACAACGGGGTCTGCTCCTGAGCAGCTATGCTAAGATATGTCGGTACATATGATGACATCTTTTCTAACTTAAGAGTTTCTAAATTATTCATAAGTTTTGCATACATTTTAAAATCACTCTCCTAACAATATATCCATTAAGGCCATATTCTCTTTTATAAAATCACCTATTTGATCATCTGATAAATGTTTACAAGCATCAGACTTCAGTATTTCGTGCATATGACCAATTTTATAATTATATTTTTTATCAGTTAACGAGTGACAGACAATAAAATCTTGATTATAATAAATACTGATATTACCGTCACTAGTTTCGATAATATTAACTTTTAAACCAATGTATTTGGTTGGAACAGAGTATTTTTTACCTTTGTAATTAATCATAGATTCTTTTGTGACTTTATATTCTTTTTCGCGATAGACATATGAGCACAATAAATCTAATGATGGTAATGGTTTAAGATACTCTTTATCTTTTTTCAAAAGATTCAACGGAATTTCATTTATTGCTTGAGAAGTTTCATTATTTATTTCATCCATAAAATCATTTACTATTCCTTCTAAATCAGCATAATCTTCAAATTCGCCGTTATACACGGCTAGACGATTAGTGAGCCTTGCTAAAGCTTCAACTTTCCC
>NZ_ASRV01000215.1 GCF_000401215.1 Clostridium sartagoforme AAU1
TCTTCCTTAGATTTTTTACCGCCAGGGTTGCCTTCTACTCTCCAGATTTGCTTATTTTTCAAATCATAAACTCCTGACCAGACAATTTGATATAATTAGAAATATTTTTCTCAATAATATCATTCCCTTCGTATTTTTAAATACTATTTTTACATTTTAATTTTTAATTATAATTCACACTTGTTACCTGTTACCTATTTATTTTCCTGCCACTTGTTAGTTTAATTGGAAAACTGTGAACTAAATAAATTGTAGACTAAAAAATACCATATATTCAATTTTGAATAATACAGTACTTTTAGTAATTTAATATTTAATTTTACCTTTGCAATATTTTAAAGTTGTTAGTTACTCTTCATTGTATAAACACCATTTGGATTGTTTAGTATACATTTTTCAATTTCATCTATTTCAGCAATAGCATCCTCCATTGTTGAATACATCCCCAATGAAGTCCTATTTGAAGAAAATATTCCATCAGGTGCAAACCTTCCCCACAGTATTACTTTATTTCTTTTATCTCCAAGAATAGATGAAATTTCAACTTTGATTACATTAACCAACTCTTTTTTATTTTGAGTCCTAATCCACATAAAGCCCTCCATTTTACCATATATCAGTGTATTAAATACCAATTATGATTTAATTATGGAATATTTTGTAAATATAAGAAAGGATAATCCTTATTAAGTTTCCATGTACCTTTACCTTTTATATTTTTAGAACCATTGAAATATACTGGTACAGGTATAAGATTCTGTAGTTTATTTTCTATTAAATAATTACTCATTAAATTATTATGAGTATCTTTTTGATTTCATAGAATATATGATTGTAGAAATCAATGCAACAAGTATCAAAATGTGAAGAACAATATGGTACACGTCAGGAATATATCTTAAATCAGAGTTAATAAACTTTATTGATCCTTCAAAAAATCGTATTTTTTCTTCCCCGCCACCAACAATAGTGTACCATTCATGAGAAATAAATTGGGTTAATAGCCATAATGATTGCCATATAATTAATATATATTTTCCGACATTCTCTTTTAGCAAAAATAAAATTACCGCACCAAGAAATATGATAAAAAAGATTCCATCATCACGCCATGAACGTGTAACTAGATGATTGTTCTTAAAATATACTCCTACCATATCTAAGAAAAACCATGCCAACAAAATCACATTCGCAATTAAACAATACTTCCTTTTCACTTAGCAACCCTCCAGTAAATTCCTATTATCTATCTCATATTATAATTATAACATATTTTGTAAATACCGTACTATTCAATTTTCAAGGAGCACCTTTATATAGAATATATTACTTATTTAATCCACTCATAATATTTCTGAATTGCCCGCTAAAAAATACCGTACACTCTTTTGAATAATACGGTATTTTAAATATATACTGCTTAATAATAATTTTATCCTATTTTAATAAATATACCTTCCTCAGACTTTTTTAATGCCTTCTCATTTAATATTTTCACAAAACTTGACTTTTCTGAGGTTTTATAGCGTTTCCCACCAATATTTATAGTTGGGTCAATTAGCCTTATCTTATTTTTTTGAAATATGTCATATTTATCTTTATTTTCTATTAATCTTACTTGACTATTTATTGATTCAATTAAGTTTATTACTTCTTCTGAACTAGAATTCCTTAGTAAACTATATACATATTCATCTTCTTTTAATAAGTCTTCTAAAGTAATTTCATGTAATCTAATTGCTATTTCTAATGCTTTAGATAATCTATCATAAGCATATATATTTAATGGATTCATAAAAAATCCTATAACCTCTTTATAATATACATCTACAAACCATTCAGAAATCTCCACAGAATTAACTACGATCTCTCCTTCAACTACAGATAAATTACTTAAAAATGTCTTAATTTCATCTTTTGATATAAACCCATAATGATACATATCTCTTAATGTATAATCTATTCTATCTGCACATAATTTAGGTGCTCTCTTTTCAAGTATTGTCCACTTAGACTCATTTAAAAGTATATCCTTATAATCATATCCATTAGTTGATAGTATTTTAGGGATATTAGAGGATTCAATGATTTCATCATATATTTTTCATGATAATCTTCATTACTATTTTTAAAAACAAAGTCAATAACGTGTGAAAAGGCAGTGTGAGAAATATCATGTAATAAACCTGCTATCTGTTCCTCAATACTCCCCCCATTATTCTTATAAACAACATTGTACCAACAGAATGTTCATATCTAGTAACATTCCATTCAATATTAATCAAATAACTTGCTCCACCCTGATGAATTCCCTTTAATCGTTGTACCTCTTTTGTTTTTATAAGTTCTTCTAAAATTGGTTCAACCTTAAACTCACCATAGATACTATCTATAATTTTCATAATTTCTCCTCCATATTTTATTACAACTATATTATGATTTTTATAAACAACTCATAATTATCTACTAATTTAATATTTTATTCATGATTTACAGTAATTTTAG
>NZ_ASRV01000216.1 GCF_000401215.1 Clostridium sartagoforme AAU1
TTTTGAATTTATTAAAATACAAAGAGTTTTTTTGTATCATATTCTTTACGTTGAATTGAAATATCTTTTAACCATTCATCTATTTGCTCTTTATAAAAATATAATTTATCATTTACTATAAAATAAGGAAACATAATACCTGTATAACTTCCTCTTGATTCTAACATATTTTTTTCTGTATTAATTATTCCTTGAACTTCTTCCTCTGTCATTCCAAGATAGTTGGCAACTTCAGATATATTCATAACACTACTATTTACAGCAGCATTTTCTACTTGTATATTACTTCCCTTTTGTATTGAGTATCCAAAATAAATAGAACTTAAAAGCATACCCAACGCAAGTATAATTATTGATATTGATAGTAATTTATTATTTTGCAAGATACACCCACCTTTTTATTATAAATAACTATTATAGTACTTTTGTATTCTTATTAACTTATATTTAATTTTAATCTTGTAATTTGAATATTGTGAACTAACCTAACTTAGTATATGCTTATTTTACTTAGTGTTACTTTTGTACTTCTTTAAGAATACAAAGTTGCATATTAGTGAAATGATAAACACTAAGATAAATATATATCCCATTGGTATTAATGCGAATGGCTCAACCAATGTTCCATCTGGCATAACTTTTGCACCTATAACATTATAGGCGATGAAACAAATTATAGCTGCTAAAGCAGAAATAAACATGGAACCCTTTGTAAACCAAACTTTCTTATCCCTTTTCCATTTTAACGCAATATTTTCCATTACTTGTATCTCTCCATCTGAAACAATTGGTTTTTCTAAATTCAGTTTAAGTTTTTGCAATTCCCCTAAGCATTGCGGACAGTCAACTAAATGCTCTTCTATCAACGAAGAACTTTCTTTACTACAAACTTTATCATAATATAATGGTAACAAATCTCTAATAACTTCACATGATAATCTCATATTAATTTCTCCTTTAATTTTATTCTTGCACGATGATAAGTGACTCTTGCCCAGCTTTCTGTTTTTCCAAACAATTCAGCTATTTTTAAAAATGATAGATCTCCAAAAAAACGCAAGGTAAAGACTTCTTTATATGGTTCTTCTAAATTATGGAGTAGTTTATGAATTTCAAATGTACTTTCATCATCAACTATTTTTTGTTCAAAATCAGCGTCAAAAACATCAACTATATCTTCAACTCTTTCAAAATTATTTTGTTCTTTCTTTAAATACGAAAAATATAGGTTTTTAGCAATTTGACAGAGCCAAACACTCATTTTACAATTTCCTTTAAAACTATTAATATTTTTTAATGCTTTAAAAAATGTCTCTTGTGTTATATCCTCGGTAATACTCTTATTTTTAGTGAGGCATAACACATATCTATATACATCCTTGAAATATTCAGAGTATATTTCTTCAAATTCAGTCACATTCTCACCACCTTTCATATATAAGACTATCAAAATTATATTTCGTTACAACATTCCACAAAAATTTTTACTCTACTTACAAAACTAAGTAGTTAAATAAAGATCATATACACTTTATTTCGCATTATATTATATTACATTCTAAACTTATTATTGTATATCTTACAAAATACCGTACTATTCACTTTTCAAAGATAATACTTTTTAATTAGTTCGCTATATATTTAAATTGCAAACTGAATTATCATTAAAAATCTACATTATAAGCATAAAAAATTTTTTTATCAAAAAATAAAAAATAAAGGAGAATACAAATGATGATAAAAAAAATATTTTTAGCAATAATAATACTTATATCATTGACTAACAGTGTTAATGCAAGTACAACATCTAATTATGCTGAACCTGTACCAACTATTTCAAAAACCTATACAGAAGGTTTTTATAAATTTGATAATAAAAATGATGTTGATATAGGAGTAACACTAATTACCAACACCCCTACTAAAATCATGATTCTTGATGAAAATATGAATGTTCAATTTATTAGCTTAATACCATATAACACTAAATTTTATCTCCGTAATATTGCACCCAAAAAATAATAGCAATAATTGGTGACGGAGAAGTAGCACTATCATTTGATAAAATTTAATTAATTTTTATTATAAATTTATTAAAATACTGTATTATATCAGAAATTAATATACAGTATTTTTTTATTGATAAATAATTTTAGAGCTTACTGTTTTTTCTAAATTACTCACTAAAAAATACCGCATATTCTTTTTAATAATACGGCATTTCAATTAATTTAATATTTAATTTATACTTCACAATAATTTAAAAATGTGAACTAACTAACCCATAAATTTGAATTTAGCCTGAGCATTATTCTTATTTATTAAAGTTATAGAAAAAAGTACTTTTCTCTTTTTATTGTCATCATTGTTGCTTTTTGAGTTTAACCACTGTAGTAGTGCCCATTGCAGACACTTCATAACTTAAGACACCATTTTCATATTTCATAGTTTTAGTATCATCACTAGAAGCAAGCAATGCACTTTCAGTTTTACTATGGTCATTCTTCGAATCCCATGAATAAGGTTCATTAGAAGTTGTTGGAGCGACGAAAGAACCAGCCCAATAAAGTGATTTTGTATCACCATTATCACTTACCCAATCAATTGTAATAGTATCACCAGTTATTGTTGCTGATTGATAAGAGTCATCAGATTTGCTATTTTCTTGTTTCCATTCACCAGTTAAGTCAGGTATTTTCTTTTCAGTAGTATTACTACCACTACTGGAGCTTATTTTCGTAGAGCTACACCCAATAGATATTGTTGTTAACATAAACAAACACAGACTAATCATAACTAATTTTTTCATTTTTATTATCCTCCCATTCTTAGTACTAGGTTTGCTATTATAGGTTCCTTAGCAAAAATAATACGCTTGATATTTACCTTTATAACAGGCTTATAAATTCCCGTTTTCTTATCTTTTTGTTAAATAAGTGTCACCACTTAGAAATATATTACAATTATAAATCAATTATATCATATTTTTACAATAAAATACTATTAAATTTACACCATAACTTTAATCGTTATTTTCTCTCCTGACAATTCATATTTATGAAAAATTACTACTTTCGCTTCAATATTAATATCATCTTTAAATGGAATAAGACCAATGAAATTGTCATTTATATAAGTTAAATTTAAATCTTCTCAACTATATAATCAACAAAACCTTGTCTGATCCTTTCTCCTTCAAATATTCTCTCTAAAACCCTGCTTTCTTTATAAAGAATTTTCATATCATCAAAATATTTGTCTGCTTCTGATTCTTCAAAATATGAATGTATTACTGGAATATTATCATCAAGTTGCTCATATTGATTTTCACCTAAATCAACACCTGTACCACAGCGAAAATCCCTGATGGTAAGAAAATTCACAAATAATAATCCATGAGGTTTAAGCACTCTCTTCATTTCATTTACAGATTTACAGACCTCTTCCTTTGTCATATGGAATACAGAGTTGTATGAATAAACAAAACTAAAATATTCGTTATTAAAATTCAATTTTCTCATATCCCCTTGTTGGATTTTGAGTTGATGTCCACTTTTCCTAGCATAATTATTTGCTTTCTCAATTTGAGCTAAATCCATCTCAATTCCATTTGTCATATATCCATATTCACGAAATAAAGTTAATGGTGGAGAGTCTCCACCTGCTCCACAATCCAATACTATTTTCTCCATGTTCGTTTCATTACAATACATAAGAAATCTATACAGTGGTATTTGCTTAAATATTTCAAGCATATTAAATTCCCCCTTTAAATATAAATATAAAATAGATAAAATAATATTATCCATTTTTATTCTTCTTATCTCTTCAGCATTATATAGACAAACTATACCCTGCCTAGAGCTTTGAAATTATTCTTTCATATTTATTATCATGATCCTCTATTACCTTAATCTTATTATTTTCTATCATACAATCAATTCTTGATGCATACCACCAGTCCTTAACTCCTAACTGATAAAAACCAAGAATATTTCCAATTAATCTGACTTCTTTTATAGGTTCATATCCAATATGTTTATAAATTAGGTTATCATAGAAGTCTTCGCAAACTCCTATTAACCTCCCATTTACTACTACCCTTAGAGCACTATTTTCTTCTACAAGCATGAGCCAGGCATTACTAAACATTTTTAGTTCTATCTCAGATATTCTTCTTTGATAATTAATAAGTGTCTTATATTGCTCCGGTCCAACTTCTTCCAAAGATTGAAATGAAACAACTATATCATCTATTTTTATGTAATCTGGTAATTTTATTGCAAAAATTTCAGTTCCAATATCTTTTAGCAAATCACATATATAGTAAAAACCACACATCTCATATGGAGCATTACTATACCATATTCGAATTGCTTCTCCATTTAAAACATAATTTATAAGCCTTTTATATTCATCAGTATAATATTTTCCAGCTTTTTTAAGCTCTTTTAGTGTATCTTCATCATTATCATAGCCATTTTGTGTGTACATATCAAAAATAAGGTTATGTCTATAAGAACTATCTATTTTTTCTTTAATATCACCAATATCTAACATTAAAGCAAGACAAATAACTTTTTCTGAACTTCCTGAAATAACTCCTTTTTCTATAGCTATTTCCATACATGCAGCTCCACTTTCTCCAAATAAAACTTCTAACATAAAATCTCCTTTATAGTTTCTAATTTGATACTATTTATAAGTATGTTTACCATATTTTATAATAAGGACAATCCCTTGCAGAAATATTAAAGCAATCGTAAATTCACTTCCAACCCATATAAATATAGAAATAAGCATATTTACAAATATTAATAAGTTTAATATTCGTCTTATTCTTTTAATATGAAATTCTTTATTTAATTTATATCCATATTTCTCTTTATACAATATTTCATCTGGTATTTTCTTTATTAAAATGCTTATGAAACTCCAAATTAAAATTAATATAAAAGATATAGATATTTTTACCCCTAAAGTCATTTTAAACTCCTAAAAATAAAATTTACCTCGTATTATAAATATTAAAATCCATTTCATCCACTATATTCTCAATATCACTAAGTGTACTTTGAACTTCATCTTTCTCATTTAAAATCTTAACATCTTTTATATCAGATATATCTGTTATCACAAGATACCCCTTATCTAAAGTAACACTCTCACGAATGTTTTTATTGTCACTAAGGGTAATATCTATTTGGGATATATCTACGCTTACTTTTTTATCTTCAGATGGAATGTACTTACTATCATTAAAACTTCCAAAAATAATTCTTTTGTCATTATAAATTAGTGTATTTACAGAGAAACATTGGCTAATTGGCTTTCTTCCGCTAGTCCAACTTAAAATTTCATTATTTTCATTAAGTAAAAAAAGATTAGTATGTTGTTCTCCATCTTTTTCATTCATTTCTGCTAAGACAATTTTTTCATTACCCATATCTTTTGTAAGTAAAATATCTACCTTTTCATTTGAAGCTTTTTTATTAAAGAATTCTTCAATAGATTTTGATACAGTTAAAGTTCTACTACCACAACTTATTAAAAGAGAAATTAAAACTAAAGAAAATATACCTAAAGTAAGTTTTTTCATATTTATAAACCTCCTAAGTTTTTTAATATTACAATATTTCTCATATTCATTTATTCAATAACTTCTGCCTCAATAACATACTTACTGTTTGGAAGATATTTTAGCTTATAATTGTTTCCTTCAGTAATTTTATTGGACCTTGGATTATAATAATATGTATTTTCATTTAATATAAGTGATGGAGTTACTCCCTTTGAACTCTTATCAACAACAGTACACTTTCCAATAGAAATCTCATAATTGTCATTAATGTAATAACTTATATCATTGAACCGTGGCCTTAGTATATTTCTTTTTACTTTTTCTTTTTATTACTAGCTCTGCTCCCAATCCAATAGCTATAAATTTATAGATTATTACTGTTATAACTTGCCATGATGGCCATCTAACAAACTCCCTATATTTTCATATCCCAATAATGTATTATAAGTTATATTGTAACATATTTTACCAATAGACTACTACTTAGTTTTAAAGCTTCTATTTATTAATGGATTTTCCTATATAAAAAGGAGTTGTCATATAAACATCTCCTTTTTAAAATTATCCTATTCCATTATTTTTTATTATTTCACTCTATGTTGAAAAATTTTATTCTTCTATAAATTTCATTAATTCCTCATTAAATTTATCCCTCTGATCATAAAATGAAGCATGTCCGCTATACTTAAATGGTATAAGTTTTGAGTTTTCGATATTTTGACTTTGTACTTCACCTAGCTCAAAAGGAACAACTTTATCATGAATACCATGAATAATTAAAGTTGGAACACTTATTTTTCTTAAATCAGAAAATAGCACTTCATCTATCCAAGTATTTGCAATAGCTGCAGTTGCCCACCCTGCTGCCTGTAATCCTAACTGAAAGAACCAGTCAGATAATGCTTGTGATATATTTTGAAAAAAGAATATATCACCAAAATCTCTTAGCATTTTAGGTCGATCATTATCTGTTCCTTGAATAATCTTGATTATATCTTCTTTCTCTGCACCATATGGGTTAATATCCTCTACATAAATTGTTACATTAGGTTCTACTCTAACATAGTACCCCACATAAATACCTCCATTTACAAAACTTCTTCATTTAATATATTATTCTTCTATATACAAATATATGAATTGTAAATCTAGCTTTTTGATATAACCATTCAATTGTAAAATAATGGAATTAAGAAAAGTTAGTATTCTTATTCTGCAATTAATTTATATATTATTTCTGCTGCTTCTTTGGCCGAAATATAACTTACATCAATTTTCCTTGTATCCATTTGAAAGTAATTATTTGATCTTGGTACACTTCTTTCAATGACATCATTTTTTCTTATTCCTTGATTAATGTCTTTTGTAATTCTCGAAATTAATGTTTGCTCTGAGCATACTATAGAAAATTTATGTAACATACAGTCATCTTTATTTAATCTTGATAATACATCATCAAAAATACTTTCTTCATGCATTACCCAACAAAAAATAATATTTTTATATTCTGAGCAAGAAATAAAATTATTTAAAAGATGAGTAATATTATCAAGTACCATCTTTTTAGTTTCATCCGTCACAATAAATGGTGACATATCCCAACACCAATCACCATCAAGAAAAATACAATTAGGTAATATATTTTTCAATTCTTTACTTATTGTTGTCTTACCTACCCCATTGTTCCATTTATAAAAATAAGATTTTTCATAATTTTAACCACCTATCATTTAAGCTATTGTTTATTTAATTTTCTTTTGTTGTACATCCCAACAGTTACAATTGAAACAATAATAATCATAGCATTTGCAACAACAGTTCCTATCCAAGTCATAGTCATGGTTCCAAAGATAGGTGATACTGCATTAAACATGGTATGGAATAATACGCACATAAACACATAGCTTTTCCCTGATATCTTGTAGATTGCTCCGTTAAAAAAACGAAATGCCATTAGTTGAACTGCAAACATCCAAAAGTTAATTAGTCCCTCCCCATGATTAGTCCCTGGAATAAAAAAGAGAGGAATATGCCAAAAAAACCAAATTACTCCTGTAAAAATACAAGATAAAATAAAGCCATATTCTTTATCAAGTTCAGGCTGTAATATGTACATCCAACCAGATTCTTCTAATCCCCCAATAATAAGGCACCCAGGTAGAGATAGAAAGAACGTATAAAATGGAAGCACCATTTCTCTACTACCTGAAACTATAATATGTATTAGAAAATATAGTGCAAGACCTGAAACAACAAACAAGTATGGTAAAATGTTATTTTTAAAATAAAAAACAGTTTTCAACCATTCTTTAAAATCTGCTATTTTGTTATTCTTCTTCAAAACTATATATGAAGCAATAGCTGGTGATAAAATATAGATTGAAAAGGGAATATTCATCATAAATTGCTGCACTGAGTGAACCCAATTGTAAACCGAATATCCGAAATGTCCAAGAATAATCAAAGCACCTGATACAAGATAGGCTATGCAAAATGTTAGAATCGTAAATTGTATTCTAACTTTTTTATCTGTCATAATTTCTTCACCTCATATTTTAAAGTATTCATTATTTATATACTTTGCTTATCTTTAAACTGCGCACAATAAAAATCAAAACTAATCAAAGAACTTCCCCTTATAAAAATTCTCATTGCCAAGTTTCTCTGCCTTCAGTCTGAACATAACGCAGCCATCTGGACATACAATATCCTTGCTATACTTAGCACTTCCACCAATATTCTCCAAATCTCCGCCGCTTCTGACTGCTTCCATGATTGGGAACATAATCATCATAACCTTGGAACAAATGCCCTGTCCATTCGAATTTACCGGACATCCATAAGTGCAGGTATACTTATCTCCAATTTCCTCGCCATTTCGGCAGTACCGCTCTGTATGGTCACTTCGAAGAAACCCAGTTACCTCAATTTCAAATTTGTACTCCTCATCATACCACTTTTTCATAATTAACCCTCCAAATCTCTTTTTATCTATCTCACCTTATATTGTACCATATTTTGTAAACCGTATAATGCTTATATAG
>NZ_ASRV01000217.1 GCF_000401215.1 Clostridium sartagoforme AAU1
AAAATATTCATATTAATTAGTTTAAATAAAATAGAATTGAGAATTTAAATTATTTTTCATAATGTATTTTAATTGAAAACTAGAAAAATACCGCAGTATTCCAGAAAAAGAATATGCGGTATTTAAAATAGTTTTATTTTTATTTTTTTATATTTATATATTTATCTTTTTTATTAATATATTTAAATTACTTATACAAAGGAATAACCATCAAAAACTTTCAAGCCTTCCTCATTTAATAGTTCACCTATAACAATTGTCTGATGTGGACTTCTTTCAAAAACTTCTTTGCATGGAATCATGATATTGCTTCCTGCAATTTCTGCTAATTGTTCATGTGAAACACTATATACTAATTTCCCAAGTTTAGACCAAACCATAGCACTTGAACACATAGCACATGGCTCACAACTTGAATATAGTGTGTACTCACTTAAGTCATTTACTTTGTTTTCAGAACAAAACTTACGAATCAATCCAATTTCAGCATGATGTGTAGGATCAGAAACTGAATTAATTTGATTTCCTCCAATCATTACAACTTCATTATCTTTTACTAATACAGCACCAAATGGCTCATTACCTTGTTCTCTTGCCTTTAAAGATATTTCAATTGCCTTTTTAATAAAGTATTCATCGTTTTTTATCATAATAGCCTCCATATATAAAATTTAGATTGCTATTTATATTTTAGTGTATAAAAAACTAACACATAAATATCATTACATAATAGCATAAAATCTCATCATATTTCAATAAATATTTTGTTTTTCTTTAATCATATGATATATCAAGGATACTATAAATTATAAGGCTAACCCCTTATTTGGTTAATAAAGAATAAATTCCTTAAACTTATCAATTTATTAGCTTAATAGTGAATAAACTTCTTAAACTTATCAATACTTGTATTTAAAATTAATTCATTATCAAATCCTACTTCATTTAATAACTTGTCTGCTTCTGAAAAATCACCTACACAGCTTGGATCATGAGCATCAGAGTTAATAATTATATGTACTCCATATTGATTACAAAGATTAAGCATTTTCTTATAATTATCTACACAATTTAGTCGCTGGTTTTTCTTTAATAAAGAACTATTATTTACTTCTAGTGCAACATTATACTCTTTTGCGGCTATAACCAATTTTTGATAATCTAATGGTGTATTGTCATCATCAGGATGTGAAACAAAAAAGACTTTTTCATGCTTCATGCAAGAAATTAGATTCTCCGTATTTTTAACTACTCCAGCATTTTCATAACATTGCCTATGAATACCAACAATAGCATAATCCAGACGATCAATATATTTCTGTTCAAGAGAAAGTCGTCCATCATTTAAAACATTAATTTCACATCCATGGATTATTTCAACTCCATAAATTTTTCTTGGTACTACACCTAAATTCAAATAATAGAAGGGATCGCATGTTCCTGGTATTCCTGGTGCATGCTCACTTATTCCTAAAAGCTCAATTCCCTTTTCCTTAGCAGCAAATGCCATTTCTCTAATTGTTCCATAAGCATGACCACTAACTAATGTATGCGTATGTATATCTAGTAATAAATTTCTATTCATAATATCGTACCTCTTATTCTTATCTTTTAGCTAACATAATTATCCTGCTCATCAGATAACTTTATATCTTTATCATCAGTTCTGCATAAATATTTTTTTATCACTCAGTAATTTATCTATTTTATCTATCTACTAGCTCTTTACCATTTTAATCTAATACTTTTTCAAAAATAGCATTATCATGCCACTTGTCATTTAATAATATATATTTTTCTTGCTTATCCACAAATTGAAACCCATTTTTTATTAATACAATTTGAGAAGCAATATTATTAATTGATGTTCCTGCCTCTATTCTATGAAGCTTATAGTTATTTATAGCTTCTTTTAAAATTAAATTCACAGCCTTTGTAGCATATCCCTTTCCTTGATGAATCTCACCTATTCTATATCCTAGCTCTGCTTTATTGAAATTTCCTCTTTGTACATCTACCAAATTTACTCTTCCAATAATCTCATTAAAATTATTATAAATTAAATACATATATACTAAGCCTTTTTCTTGATCCTGTACCAATTCTTCTATTATGCTATTGAAATTTTGAACTTCATAATAGTCATCTCCTCTTGGCAAACATGTATCTTCAAAGAATTTTCTGTTTGTTAACTCAAATTTTAATAACTCTTCCTTATCTGAAATACTTAATAACTTTATCCATATGTCCATTCTTTTATCTCCTAATGCTTTATATCTTCTCAGCACTTTTTTATTATGTGTCTTTGATTAATTTACAAATATCATTCTATTCCAACTTTTGTGAGCCATATTATTACTAAAATAACTACACTAGTTATTCTTGTTCCAATAAGATATCCCTCACTTGGTTCTATATCTTTGTATTTCCACCCTTCTGACATTTTCCATGATAATTTAGGATTTATTATTCCTATTATTAATAAAACACTAACAATAATTTTTATAAATACCATTATTTATCTCCCCTATTCCATATATACAAATATAACTTACTTAATTTTTATATTGATATTATATTTATTTTAAAACTTTGATTTTTCATAATTATAAGGAATACTTGTTCCAACAACTACATCTTCAATTTTTTCAACAATTAACCAATCATCCATATTTGATTGATGATCAAACTCTAATGGTTCAATTTTTTCAACATCAGAAAATTCTACTAGACAAAGACATTTTTTGTGCCATCTTACCTTTTGTTTCTCAGAAAGATTTAATTTAGGTTGATTTTCTTCTAATATTTTTTTTATTTCATCCTCAGAAAGTTTAATATAATTTTCAACTTTACTTACAGTAGCAGCTACAGTAATTTTAGAACTTCCCTTTTCCATAAAATACAGCTTTTCTCCTTCAAAAACACGACTATGAGGTATTTTTCTTCCTGCAGCACCTCTAACTATCATTGTTTTTGTTCCTTCTAATATTTTATCTAAAACCTTCTCTCCCTTTTTTCCTGCGTTATCGCAATAAACTAAATGTACCATATTAAATACTCCTCTCATTAATAATTATTAATTATCAATACATAATTCACAGTTATTACAATAATTTCAGAAAAGCTGGATTAAAAAGTTTTCTTATTAAATAAATAACTTAAATTTCGGAAACTGAAACTATACAGTAATTTAATTCCAAACTGTTCATAATAACCTATTAATTATTCACTATGAATTGTGAATTGTGCCCTGTGAACTGTGAACTTTACCCTGTGAACTGTGAACTGTGAACTGTGAATTGTGCTCTGTGAACTGTAATATTCCCTATTTAATTTATTATATATTATACAATAGTAATTTTACAAATATTTTACATAATTCTATATTATTTCAAAGCAATTTCCAATTTTTTGGACCCCAGGGGTACTCTCTCTTATTATATACTTAACTTTATTTAAGTGAAAGCTCTACAAATTCCTTATATCTTTCCTTGCAAGCAAAATAATCTAGAACTATATTGGGATTTACTATATTATTTTTATTTAATTTAATATTACTCTTCTGTCTCTTCTTTGTAATATTTTTATCCTTAACCTCATTGCTTTTATATTTAATTACATCATCATTATATTTTTTATCACCATATCTACCTTTATTTCTATCATCAGTATTTCTATCATCAGTATTTCTATCTTTATTTTCATTATTTCTATCTTTATTTTCATTATTTCTATCTTTATTTTCATTATTTCTATCTTTATTTTCATTATTTCTATTATCATAAGTTTCTATAAATCTAGAATAACTGGACCACTTATAGTCTTTTGGATTGCTCACTATTTTAGCTTTTACTGGATTTAAATGAATATATCTACTTACATCTAACAAATGTTCACGATTATTTATTATTTCGGCAAAATATCTTCCTTGAAATAAATGTCCTACATAATCATACTTCTTATTAAAATATTTAGTATATTTTGAGTTTAATCTTCTCATTATACTTGTTAATGGCTCTTTCTCTGTTTTAATCATAAGGTGCACATGATTACTCATCAAACAATAAGCAATTAATTCATAATTTAAATGACTGTAATACCTTAAATTCTCATCAATATGTTCTAAATATGCTTCAAAATCATCTTCATCCTTGAAGATAGCTTCTTTGTGATTTCCTCTTGTTGTAATATGATATATGGCCCCCTCCTGCCATATTATTTTAGGTGTTGGCATAATAATAATCTCCTTAAAACTCTTTTATTTTATCTGAAAGTATAACCAACTACTGTATATCTTACTCATATAAATTGGAAAATAATTGGACCCCAGGGGTGTAAAAACTGGAAATAAAAATGAGCCTTTTGAGCTCATTTTTTACATTATTTCCTCTATCAACTTCATTATTTGTGTTATCATTTCAATATGTTTTTTACTATCAACACTTGCTATAGTTATAAAAATCTTAATATCCTTATGCTCTCCTATTGTAATTGGAGTTTTGAAAGTACTTATTGTTATTCCGAAACTTTTAACGTAATCTCCTGGTTTTGCATGTGGTATTGCTATTCCATCATCTACTACAATATAAGCCCCAAATTTATTTACATTATCAATCATTGCTTTTACATATTCTTCAGTAATATCACCACTTTTAAGTAGTGGCATTGCACTAAGACTTATTGCTTCCTGCCAATTACTAGCTTCTAAATCAAGTTGTATATTTTCTGGCTTAATATATTCATAAATATCATTTTCTTCTTTTTTATTAATATTAAGATACTCTTCTAAATCATTAATTAAAGTTTCCTTATTCAATATTTCACAGTTTTTCTCAATGATTTCTATCAGATTATTAATATCTACAATAGCATTGACATTACTAGTAAGATCAGCGTTCCTCCTAGAAATACTATTATGTATAGAGGAAATTGATGACGTATAACTTTCTGATTCTATAGTTAAATTTTCTTCTGTATATATTTTATTTAATTTGTTTTTTGATTTTGTATTTTTTATTTCTTTTTCTCTATGATCCTCTTCTAAATTTAAAGATTGCCTTTGTGGAAATATCCCTTTTAGTCTTTTTAAATCTTCTTCTTTTAATATAGGGGAAACTTTTATAGTTGGAATATTATATTCTTCTTCTATATCAACTGATGAAATAATGTAATCTACATATAGCTTGTCATTTAATTTACTTTTAGTATTTTTTATATATCTACTTATATTATGAACAGAGGTTACTCCAACAACATTTACTATAAAGGAATTTTTTATTTTAGCTTCAAGCATTCTTCCTGTTGCAAAGCCTGCTGAACAAACTATTAATATATCTTTTACTTTATCCTTTTCTTCCTCTTTGCTTTTTTCTATAAATGCTTCTATATACATGACTAAATATCCTATTTCATCATCACTTAATTCACAACTAAATTTCTCTCCAATAAATTCAGCTGACTTTTTAACTAATGCAAACTCATTTTTATAATTATTTATTATAGTTTCTAATATAGGATTTTCACTAACAATTTTGTATTTAAGCCTAAATATTAAACTTTTAAGATGATTTATTAAGCCCTCAAGCAATTTATTATCCATTTTAAAGTCCTTATTTAAAGTACTTTTTGCATTTTCAATTAATTTATCTGCAATATAACAAGCATCAAAATAATCTATTGAATCAAAAATATCGTTGTCATTTTTACTACCAGATAAAATTCTGCTTGCTATAATATTTATTTCATCATCCATTATATCAATTAAATACTTATCTTTTAATTTATTTGAAAGTTTTACAGCTGCATTATATTCTTTTTTATATACTTCCTTTAGATTATTACTACTTAGTTTATTTCCATTTAAAGATACTTTATTAAATTCAACATTAATATTTAATTTATTTTTAGGATATTTCTCTTCATATTTCTTTTCTAAAGAATCCTTAATTAATTTTTTTATTAAAAATTCTTTTTGTGATTCTCGCCCCTGTGAAAATACTTCTTTCACTAATTGTGATGATTTAGTTTCAGCTGGTTTTAAAGGAATTCTTTCTAAAGATTTGAGGAAATCATAATTCTTATCCAATTGTATACTTTCCTCATGATTCTTGTCCCTTTGTTCATCTTCAATATAATTTTTATACATATCTTCCTTATAATCTTTATTACCATTTTTTGAAGCCCTATTTACTATTACAAGAACATCTATAACTAAATTCATAAAATCTTCTTCCGAAAATATTCCGAACTCTTTTTCAACATCTTTTATTAATTCTTTTATATAAGCCATATTTTCTTTATTTATACTAAATTTTTTTATATTACTTATTATTTTTTTATTTTCATTATTATATATTTTTTCTAAAGTTTCTATAATATTATATTTATTATTTTCTATAAGTAAATTCGTCATTGCTTTTCTAATATTAATTTCTTCTGCTTGAATTTTAAAACCCTTGTTAGAAACCTTTATAATACTTATATCAAATTTACTTAGCCAAAGCTTTACCTTTCTTATATCATTTACTAATGTTGTCTTACTTATAAGTAGTTTTTCTTGTAAGACATTATAATTACACTCTTTATTTGAGCTTAATAATTCATATAATAATATTCCTACCCTTTCTTCTGTGGAAAAAATATAATTTCCCGTATTCATATTACTTATAAGCTTATTTATAGTTGATTTTTCCTTTTCATTTAAAATGAATCTTAATGGAGAGTTAGGCTTTTTATCTATTTCTTTAACCTTATTTTCTTTTAAGAAACTATTTATTTCATCAATATCATATCTAATCATTCTCTTTGAAATATTAAATCTTTTTGCTAAATCTTCAACATTTTGTTCCCCATTAGAATTTATAAATAAATTTAAGATTTCAACACATCTTGTGTTCAAAAAAACGCCCCCCTATTAAAGTGCTGTCGCACCATGAAAAATGAAGCTGTCATAAGGCAGCTACACAAAATTTAATTAACCTCTGGGGCCAATTATTTGAACCCCAGAGGAGAATAAATCATATTATATTACATTGCTTCTCCATCATCATAGGCATTATTTATAACCTTTGATTTTGTTTTCATAAAACTTGGAACTATTACTGCTATCACTAATAAGGCTAATAAAGCAATTACTCCAGTGCTACCTAAGAATTCATATAATTTTCCTATTGCTATACCTATTATACCAAAATCAAAGTCACCAAAGGTAGTATTTTGGAAACCTAAATCTCCAAGTACAGGAAGTAATAATGCTGGAATAAATGTTATTAATAATCCATTTACAAAAGCACCTACTGCAGCCCCTCTCTTTCCACCTGTTGCATTACCATAAATACCTGCTGTTGCTCCACAGAAGAAATGTGGTACAAGTCCTGGTATAATTAGAACTCCACCTGCTACCCCTAAAAGTAACATACCAATTACTCCTCCAATAAAGCTAGATACAAATCCTATAACTACTGCTGTTGGAGCATATGTGAAGAACACGGCACAATCAACTGCTGGAATTGCATCTGGTATAACTTTTGTTGCTATACCTTGGAATGCTGGTAATAAATCTCCTAAAATCATTCTAACACCTGCATAAACTACAGTAACTCCTACTGCAAATTTCATTGCTGACATTAGTGCAAATAATATCATGTTTTGTCCACCAGATAAAGTTGCAACGAACTCTGATCCTGATGCTATAGCTGCAATTAAATAGAATACCATCATAGTTAGTGCTGTTGATATAGTTGTGTCTCTTAAAAAGCTCCATTTTTCTGGAATCTCCATCTTTTCTGTACTATTATCTGGATTACCAACTTTTCCACCTATCCAAGCTGAAGCATAATATGCTAAACTTCCAAAGTGACCCATTGCAACTTCGTCACCATCAGTAACCTTTAATGTATATTTTTGACCTATTGCTGGTAATATTGCACTTATTAATCCTAAGAACGCTCCACCAATAAGTATTAATGTCCATCCTTCAAATCCTGCTGTTTGTAATACTGCTGATAATAGACATGCCATGAAAAAGCTATGATGTCCTGTTAAGAATATATACTTAAACTTAGTAAATCTGGCTACTACAAGATTGGCAATAAGTCCTACAACAAGTATAGACATTGTTTCAACCCCTAAAACCTTTTGAGCTACTGAAACTATTGCTTCATTGTTTGGTATAACTCCACTTATATTAAATCCTTTTTGAATCATTTCTCCTAATGGATTTAAGTTAGAAACTATAAAATCTGCTCCTGCTCCAAGCATTAAATATCCTAAAATAGGCTTTAATGTTCCTGACATAACTTTATGTGCTGGTTTTCTCAAAGCTACTAACCCTACAAAAGCCATTAATCCCATTAATAATGCTGGTTCTTTTAAGAAATCTCTAAAAAACGCTAAAATACCTTCCATAATACCATTTCCCCTTTATAATAATAATAATTTAAAATGAAACCTTAATTTAATCTTACTAGATAAAATTTCTCGTATTAACCATTTGAATCTTAATTGTGTACTACTTTAATTGTGCATATTTGTCTTTTATCTTCTCTAGTATATCTTCTTTTATCTTCTTCTTGTTTATATAACTTCTTACTATAAGAGTTTTATCCTTATTGAAGTTTGGTGCCAGTTCTTTTACTGTAACGAATAAATCACAATTTTTTCCTACAGCTGCACTTACATCACAAGATTCTACTTCTGCTTTTATCCCCTCCTCATCACATAATTCTTGTATCTTCATAGCAAGCATTAAACTACTGCCTATACCATTACCACAAACTGTTATTATTTTCATAAAACAACCTTCCCTTCTATTTATTATTTTTGTAACTATCTAAAATTAAATTTAATAATTCTTTTTTATTGTTACATGAATCAACCTTTTCTATAAGCTCTTCATCATTAAGAATGTAGGTTAAATCCTGAAGCATATCTATATGAGCTTTATTTTCCTTTGAACATATAGCAATTATTACTTTTACAGGATCAAACTCTTCGCTTCCAAATTCTACAGGTGACTCTAATGATATAACTGCAACACCAATTTCATTAACACCACAACTTGGCCTACCATGAGGCATTGCTATTCCTGGAGCCATAACTATATAAGGTCCCATGTCCTTTACAGTTTCTATCATAGCTTGTATATATCTCTCTTCGATTTTTTTATTTTTTAATAATATCTTTCCTGCTGACATTACAGCTTCTTCCCAATTACTTGCTTTGACCTTTACATCTACTAATTCTTCAGTTAATAATTTTTCTATCATAGTCTTAACCTCTCCAAATATATTTACTGATTTAAACACACATAATATTTAAGAATTTAGAATTGAAAATCCTAAGCTTTTTGCATCCTTAAAGAAATCTCTAACTGTTTCTATTGAATATTGTGTTAAATCCTTTCCAAACAAGTTCATTTTGTTTAATATGCTATTTTGTACAGTTATTATGTGACAACCTATTTTATCCGCTTGAACTATATTATAAAGTTCTCTGCAACTTGCCCATAGTATTTCTACATTTGGATATTCTCTAGCTATCTCTACTGCTTCTTCTACTATTTCTATTGGATCTACTCCTGCATCTGCTATTCTTCCTGCAAAAATTGATATAATTGCTGGAGTTTCTTTATTTAAAGATTCTAAAACATCTTTTACTTGATTGATAGTGAAAATTGCTGTTATATTAAGTTTTACATTGCTATCTGCTAACTCTTTAATGACTTCTCTGTTTAATTCGCCTTTTGTATTAACCACAGGAATCTTTACATAAACGTTTTCACCCCAGGTATAAATTTCTCTAGCTTCTTCTAACATTGTTTCTTTATCATCACCAAAAACCTCAAAAGAAATTGGCATATCCTTAATGTTTTCTAAAACCTCTTTTCCAAATTCCTTATAACTCTTTATTCCTGCAATCTTCATTAATGAAGGGTTTGTAGTAAAACCACTAACTATTCCCTTTTCATACTCCTTAAGCATTGAACCTAAATCTGCCCCATCTGCATAAATTTTTACTTTTAAATCTTGTACCATTTCTCTCTCCCCTTTATGTTATTTTTTATTATTAACTCTAATTTTACTTGTTTACTATTTGTTTCTCTTTTCTCTTTTTTAATTATCCTATTTGATTTTATCTATTAAATTGTTATATTTAATTTTATCTATTAAATTATTCTATTTAATTTTATCTATTTGATTGTTATATTTCTTTTCTTTATTTTTCATAACTGCTTGTCTTGCTTTTGTTCGTTGCTCTTTCTTTTGTTGCTTGTCTTACTTTTTCTTCTGTCCTCAATATAATAATATAATAAGATTACCTTTTTAAGAATATCTTATTATTTCCCTTTAAAAAGGAAATAATTAAACATCAAAAGTATGTTAAAATAATTGGAAAATAATTGGACCCCAGGGGTAAAAAATATAGAAAGTATGGAAAAAAATAAATATATATTATAAAATAAGAAAATACTATTTTATAAAAAGTTAACTAAAGAACCTTACAATTTATAAACTTTCAACTCAAAACTTGACTAGGAGATCATATGATAAAAAATATAATAAACGATTTGAAAAAGATTAATTTTCTAACCACTTATAATTGGCTTTTAATTATACTTTCGATTTTAATTATTTTTTTGACATCAACTATATTAAGTTATATTGATAGTACTACACAAGATAGTGTATATGCTTCTGCATCAGAGGAAATCGAAATTATTACTAGACCAATAATAAACTGGGATTCAGACCTTAATACAACTGATATGCTTTTACCAAATAAAAACTCAAAACCAAGACATACGCCGCCTACTCATATTGTTTTACACTTTATAAGTAATGCTTATAATAATCAAAAAAATCCATATGAAATTAATGATATATATTCGATTTTAAAAGAGTATGAATTATCTTCACATTATGTTATTGGAAGAGATGGTGAGATATATCTTTTTACGCCTGAAAATAGAGTTGCTTATCACGCAGGATCAGGGGAACTTTCTAATTATCCTAAATATGAAAATAAGCTAAATAATTATTCAATAGGAATAGAAATCCTTGCCATAGGCACAAAAGAAGAAATGATCCCTATTATTACAGCTGAAAGATTTAACTTAATAGATCCTTCATTATTAGGATATACAGATGCTCAATATGAATCATTAAATTTATTAATAGATGATATTCTTAATAGACATGTTTTTATACAAAAAGATAGGGAACATATAATAGGGCATGATGAATACAATTCTGAGAAAACCGATCCTGGATCACTATTTGATTGGTCTAAAATAATAAGCACCCCTGAGGTCCAAAAAATTGGAAACTAAAATTTCCATTTTTCTGGACCCCAGGGGTGCTTAAAATTATATTAATTCTATAAGTACATTCATTACTCCACCACAAACCATACCTTCATCTTCAGCTACATCTCCTGTCATATCAACTTGCAGTGTCATAAAACTTTCTTCTTCTCCATCTTCCATTAAATCTCTTGCCGCAAGAATTACTTCTCCTTCACTGCAACCTCCACCTATACTTCCAAGTATTCTTCCATCTGGCCAGATAATCATTTTTGCTCCTGCTCCCCTTGGTGTAGAGCCCTTGGTAGATGTTACTGTAACAATAGCTTTCTTTTCTTCATCCTCTTTTGCAAGGTTTTCTAAAACCTTAATATCTATATCAGAATAATTTTTTCTCTTTTTAGCATTTGCACAAGCTATCATATCTGGTGTACCAAGCCTTTTTTGTGCAATAATTTGAGAAATAATAGATATTGCAATTTCTAAAGGTGTAATTCCTCCAATTCTAAATCCTATAGGCGAACATATTTTATCTAATAACTCTGCACTATATCCTTCTTCTATAAATTGCTCTTTAATTCCCCTAACCCTTCTTGTGGAACCTATCATTCCTAAATATTCTGGCTTTATATTTAAAACTGCTCTAAGACATTCTTTATCATATTTATGACCTCTTGTAACAATAACTACATAATCATTTTTATTTACCTTTATTTGTTCAAAAACATTTTCGAAACTCTCACATATGACTTCTGTTGCTAATGGGAATCTTTCTTTATTTGCATAAGATAATCTATCGTCTATAACTGTAACCTTAAATCCTATTTTAGCTCCTAAATCAACAAGATGCTCTGAGATATTTCCTCCTCCAAAAACTATTAATCTAGCTTCTGGAAAAAAAGACTCTATTAAAATTTCCTTTCCTCCGTTATCTTTAAAAAGTTCTGGAAGTTTTCTATCTATTGATTTATTTATTGCATTTTTCATTTCTTCATCAATATGTAGCAAATCTTCTTTATTTAAATCTATTAATTCTTTCTCTATTTTATTTTCACTTTTAGACGAAAGCTTTGTTAGCATTACCATGCTATGATTCTCTTCTAATTTATTAATAAGTTGCTTATAATTATTCACCATAGTTCTCTCCTAATCCTTTTTTCAGTTCACAGTTCACAATTCACAGTTCACAGTTATTAGTTCACAGTTCACAATTCACAATAATTTCGTCCAAAGCTCTCAATTTCCAACTGAGAAACAACTGTGAACTGTGCCTCTTTCACTGTGCACTGAATAAATTTTCTTTAATGCTTTTACCAGCTCTTCTACATCCCTTATATTATTTTCTGCTCCAAAGGTAAATCTAAGTGAGCATTGTGCCATTTCATGTGATAACCCTATTGCTTTAAGTACATGTGATGGTTCTGGTGATCCTGAAGCACATGCTGATCCACTTGATACTGCAAACCCCATTTTATCTAATTTTAATATCATTGCTTCTGCTTCCATTCCATTAAATGCAATATTAACATTTCCAGGTAGCCTATCAACAGCATGTCCATTCAGTTTAGCATTAGGTATACTTTTTAAAATTTCTTCAATTGCTTTATCTCTCAAATAACACATTTGCTTTTGATATTGTATTAAACCTTTATTTGCGATTTCAATAGCTTTTCCCATTCCAACAATAGCTGAAACATTTTCTGTACTTGCCCTTTTACCTTTTTCCTGTTCTCCTCCATCCATAAGTGCCTTAATGCCTGTACCTTTTTTAATATATAAAGCTCCTACGCCTTTTGGGCCATAAAATTTATGTGCAGATATGGATAGTAAATCAACTTGCAACTCTTCAACATCTATAGGAATTGATCCTACAGCTTGTATTGCATCTGTATGAAAAATTATATTTCTTTCTCTAGCTATTTTTCCTATTTCTGCAATAGGCTCTAAAGTTCCAATTTCATTATTTGCCATCATTATGCTTATTAAAATAGTGTCGCTTCTTATAGCTTTTCTTAAATCTTCAATTGATATTTTCCCATCATTATCAACTGGTAGATAGCTTATTTCAAAGCCCTCTTTTTCTAATCGTTTACAACTATTAAGAACTGCATGATGCTCTATAGATGTAGTAATTATATGCTTACCCTTCTTTTTATAATACTGCGCAATACCTTTAATTGCCCAATTATCAGCTTCTGTTCCTCCACTTGTAAAGTAGATTTCACTTTTCTTAGCATTTATAGCAGTTGCTACTTGCTGTCTTGAATTTTCTATTGCCTTTCTACTTTTTCTACCAAAACTATAAATAGAAGATGGATTTCCATACTGATTCATAAGATAAGGCATCATTTCCTTAAGTACATCTTTATTAATAGCTGTTGTTGCTGCATGATCTAGATATATCATCTTTTTTCCTAAAATATCATTTTTTATATTGTCTTCTTCAATAATATGTTCTTCCAAAAATTCACCTCCAATTTTATAATTCCATTTGCTAACAATACTCCTATATCTTCAATTATCATGATAATTTTATTACTGATATACTCTAAATATTTCTATATTATATTACTATTTAAACTTTATTAATTATTAAACCTTAGGAAGTTCCTTTATGTCTATTTTAACATATATTGTATTTAGTTCAAATAAATATTATGTATTGCATTTAGTTGTATATATCATTTAAGCTTATAAATTAATTTTATAAGCTTAAATTATTGATATTATTAATTTATTATAGTACTTTTGTATTATTCATAACTAGTTCAAATCTAGTATTTAAAAATTCTGTAGCTTTTCTACAAAGCATCATTCTATTTAAGAATATCTCAAAATACTCCATTAATGAGCATATCTTAGTATCAATAGTTAAATTTAATTGTATTGATTTTTCATCTTTATTAACATAAACATCAGCTTTTTCCACAGCATAATTTACTCTATCATGAATATCAAAGGTAGCAAAATCAGAATTTCTTACACGACTTCTTCTTACATCTACTTTATCTGCTAATATTAAGGCTGAAGAAATATTACTAACTGGCTGACCTGTTCCCTCATCATGATTTCCAATAGCAGATGTTACCATAAAAATTTCTTCTGGATCCATCCCTATGTCTTTTAATATTTTAAAAGCAAGAACTGCTCCTGTTTGTGCATGCTCATGACGATTAATCATATTTCCTATATCGTGCATAAAGCCTGCTATTTTAGCAAGTTCTATTTCCCTTCCTTCATAGCCAAGCTCCCTTAAAATATATGCAGCCGTTTCTGCAACTTTTCCAACATGTCCTAGATCATGTTTTGTATATCCTGAAATGCCTAATATTTTATCTGCAGAGTTTATATATGTTTGAATTTCCTTATTACTTCTTATATCTTCATATGAAATAATATTCTTATTCCTAATGTTTTCATTTTCAGTGTTTTTGTTTGTCATATTATTTATTTTCCTTTCATATTACATATTTAAATTAATACCCTTACTTGAATATGATGTAAAAGTCGAAAGCATGTAGTTTTATAGTTTTATAGCTTTGTTGTTTTAACTTTTATATAAGTTTCAGTTTATTTATTATTAACTTTTTATATTAATTATATTAACATGAATATTTTAAAGGCTTATTAAAATTGTGTAAAAATTTGAAAACAAAAAATGCACTACTTTTTCGTAGTGCATTTTAAAATTTCCAATTTTTTGGACCCCAGGGGTCTAAAAAATTG
>NZ_ASRV01000218.1 GCF_000401215.1 Clostridium sartagoforme AAU1
AACAAAAAATGCACTACTTTTTCGTAGTGCATTTTAAAATTTCCAATTTTTTGGACCCCAGGGGTCTAAAAAATTGGTAGAAAATTGGAGTAAATATATTAAAGCAAAAGCAATAACTCCTAATAATCCTTCTAAAAGTAAAGTTAAATCTATTCCTACTTTCATGGTTAAAGTTCCTGCTATGGTTGGAACAATCATTGATGATAGACCAGTAAATATACTCATTGCTATTAATTGACTACTTCCCTTTATATTTTTATCACTTATCTCATCTATAATTTTTTTGAGGAAATAAGAATTAGAGGAGTAGAAAATAATTGAAAAATATTTAATATAATCATATCTCTAACATTGTTAGAAACACTAAATAGTATGAATTGTATAGTAATAGCTAAACAACTTATTTTTAATATATTATAAGAATTAAATCTTTTTAGTATTATTCCTCCCATAATATATGTTGGTATTTCTACAAGTGATTGAGTAAACCATTTTAATGAAATTTCTCCTCTGCTTGCACCTAATTTAATAAGCTTATCAACTACAGTACAATTGTTAGCTACAACAACTGAGTACATTAACAATAAAATAAACACAAGTAAAGTATATTTCTTATTAGAAAATATTTTTAATATTTCACCTAATGATACTTTTTTCTTTTTTTCAACCTTATCTATATCCGGAAGAATCTTCATATTAAAAAACATAAGAACTGATAAGGCTAATAGTGCTAATGCCATTCCCTTATAACTTATAATGCTAATTATATATGAAGCACATACGCTTCCTAGAGCCCAGCCTATAGATCCAAATGCTTTAATAAAAGATAAAGATTTTTTATATTCCTCACTTATATTTATTACCCAAGTGTCAAACATTCCGCAATTTGCATTTAATAATCCCCCTGATAAAGCAATTAATAAAATATGTAATCCAAGTAATTTTTCTGTCTGATTATATAGTAGACATGCTGTCAATGTATATAATCCAATTGAAATTATAATTATTCTTTTTACAGATTGCTTTATGTCTGAGATAACTCCAAAAATCACTTGAAAAAGTATTGTAGTAATTGCATAAGAAGATAGTAATATGCCTCTTTGCATTTCATCATATCCTAACCCCGACAAAAACGGGGTATAGTTAGTCATTACAAAAGCAAAACTTAAATAAGATATAAAATAAAATAATCTAAAATACTTATTAGGTGCTATGTTATTCATAATTTTTATATCTCAAAATTGAAGTCTTTCCTTTAATAACTTTACTATCTATGTTATTAAACAAATAAGAAATATTTTTTGGATTTTCTAATATAACCAATGGCACAACTATTTCCTTTTCACCTTCTAAAAAACTTTCATCAATTACAACTAGCTCTTGCCCTTGTTTTACTTTATCATTTAAGTTTACTTCTGCTCTAAATATATTTTTATCATTCTTAGCCGAATCAAGACCAATATGAATTAATATCTGCATATCATTATCTAAAATTAATCCTATAGCATGATTAGTCTCTGAGATAAAATTAACTTTTGCATTTCCAGGTGCTACAATTTTGTTTTCCAAGATCACAATTGCCATTCCATCTCCCATAGATTTTGTTGAAAATACAGCATCATCTACACTTTCTATAGAAATAGCTTCTCCTGATGCATAAGCTACTAACTCCTCTTGATTGATTTTTTTCTTAAATATCGATAGCATAACTTCTCCTTCTAAAATAGAATTTGTAATCTAAGTTTAGTTATAATAACAATAAGTGAAACAATGAAAATTAGTATTGATACTATAAGAGCTTTAATTTCTTTTTTCTCCTTCACTTTATCCTTCACAAAGATATTTTTAAATCCTATAAATTTGTGGATATAATATATTAAAGCAATGCTAGCTAAGAAATTCATAAAGATTATATTAGATATTAAAGTTATTCCTAGGGATATTCGATTTGCAAAAGATTCTTTATTACCTTGATATTCTTTAACTACATATGCACCTAGAAAACATGCTGAATAAACCATCAAATTTATTGTTTCTGTTATACTACTTGTAAATATATTCATAAAATTTACTTGCAATGAATTTGATAATATAATTATATTAACTCCATACAACATTGGAAGAATAATAAACATTATTAAAATACAATTCAATACCTTACTTTCATCATTTCTTATACTCATTAAATTAATCATTATATCCACCACACTATATTATTTTAAATTTGGCCAAAAATCTTTATTAGCTTCAATCAAATCATCTAAGATAAGCTTTGCAACTTTAACACTTGGAACTGTCTTATTCATAGCTAATGATTGCCATAATTTTTGATAGCTATTTTCAATAAATCCTTCAACTGCTAACTTTTCAGATGCAACTTGTTGTTCCATTAATCCTTTTTGGAATGTTGGGATTTTTCCTATACTTATAGGTTCTACGCTATCTTTTCCTACAATACATGGAATCTCTACCATTGCTCTTGGATCAAAGTTTTCTATTGCACCATTATTTTCTACAATTAATAAGAATCTTTCCTTAGTATTAAATGCTAATGCACATGCTAATTCTACAATAAATCTACTATGCTCACTTGGGGCAAACCATGTTCCTTTAGATGTTCCACTAGTTGCTATTCTTTCACATTCTTCAAATGTATCTTTTTCTCTTCTATCCATTATTTCATTTGCTCTAGTGTAATTAGGATTTTCATGTTCTACAGTTTCATCACCCATTAAATAATACTTTAAGTAAGTATTAGGTAAAGTTTCTGGTTCTATTTCTAATAAGTTTTTAGCTGCTCTCATAGTTGCAAGCCAACTTGTTTCTTTATGTTGTCCTTGTGGAGTAAACTCTTCATATCCATGCTCTGAGCAGTATTTCTTTAGTTCAGGCATTAAATCTTTTCCATCCTTATCCTTTATGCTAGTCCACCATCCAAAATGATTTAATCCATAATAGCTAACATCAATTGAATAATTTCATTTCTTCATCATCAGATTCACGACCTGGAGTTTTTAAATCAAACTTTTTGATCATGAATGTAAATACAAAGAACCATATAAATGCAAATACTATTCCTATAACAACCTGAGTGATATATGTCTTATAATGATATGCACCTAAAGGCAACCAGTTTAGTGCAACCCAATTTATAAGCCCTCCACCAAAATCTCCAACTACTCCAAGAGCAAATGATACTGTTGATATACATGCATCTAATAAAGCATGCACAACAAATAAACTAGGAGCAATAAATAAGAATGTGAATTCTAATGGCTCTGTAATACCTGTTAACATTGCTGTTAATGTAACTGGCACCATTAATCCTAATAACTTTTTCCTTTTCTCTTTTCTAGCAGTTGCATAGAATGCTCCAAAAACCCCTATAGATCCAAATACTTTAGCCATACCAGATAAAGAGAATCCTATTGGATACATTTCTTTTAATGTATGTACATTTGTTTGAAAATCTTGTATATGAGTTGCCCAATAAACTGATGTTCCACCTGGAACTATTACGCTATCATAACAAAATGGTGCATATATGAAGTGATGTAATCCTGTTGGTATTAAAATCTTCTGTAAAAATGCATAACACCATACTCCTAGATTTCCACTGTTCATAAAAAACGTTTGCAAATGAGTCATTCCTATTTGCACTTTTGGCCAAACAATACATGTTAATAATGCAGTAGGTATCATAATAAAGAAACATATAGCTACAACTAATGATGATCCTCTAAATATTCCTATCATGTCTGGAAGTTCTGCATCAAAAAAGCGATTATGAGCCCAAATTACAATCCCTGCAATAAGTAATGCTCCTACCATTCCTGTATCTAAGGTTTTTATTCCAGCAATATTAGCTAGTCCATTTCCTGTTACAACATCTGCTGCGAAATCAACCCCAAAATTACTACCCCAGTGTTGTAGCATTTTCCCAACGAAATAGTTGAATGTTAAATAAGTTGCAACAGATTCCAAACAAGCTCTAGCTTGTTGTTTTTTGGCTAATGCAATTGGTAGCGCCAGTGCAAAAAGTAATGGTAACTGACTAAATACCATCCATGCTCCTGCAGAAACAACATCCCACATTTGATACCATAAACTATTAGGAGAAGCAAGTGATCCCATAATCTGTTCGTTCATGAAAACAATAGAAAAACCAACCATAATACCAGCAAAGGCAAATAATAATGTTGGAGTAAACATTGCTCCACCAAACCTTTGAATTTTCTTCATCATAAAATTATTTTCCCCCTTATTAAAAATATGTCTTAAGGCCTTCGACATTTTCATATTAGCATAGTAAAAAGAAGTCTACAATTGCTTTAAAGCCTTAAAGAAATTTGAACTATTAGATGAAAAATATGCACATCTCATGTGAAAAATTCACATAAAAAAGGATTAGAGCGTGCACTCTAATCCTTCACTTAACATTCTATGTTTCTTATATATACTGTACTTAATAAATAGTAGTTCTGCTAATACAAAATATAGCATGGTCATTTGGTATGATGGATGTAATTCTAAAATAGATATTTTAGCTGCTGATATGTACATTACTTCATCACTTATATTCGATAATTCATTATCCTTTAATTCTGTAATTGCAATAATCTTACATCCTCTAAGCTTTAGATTTCTTGCAATACTAATTATTTTTTCACTTGATCCACTTAATGATATTAATATAACTACATCATTTGCTCCAACCATATTATAGAAGGACTTATCAAAGGTTGTACCTCCGAAATCATATATTTTTTCTTGGCAGGATAAAAACATTCTCTTTATTTGTTTGGCAACGGAACTTTGTATATCCCCTGATCCATATACATAAACGTGAGTAGATTCATATATCATTTTGCAAATTTTATCGTAATCCTTTTCTCTTTGGCTTTCGATAAAGTGAATAATAGAATCACATGCTGTATAGTATGCTTCATCGCTTAATATATCCTTTTCCTTTACTTCCCAACTTAATAATACCTTAAATTCGCTATATCCCTTTAATCCAAGCTTTCTTACGAATCTTGTAATTGTTGTTCTTGATACATTACAATTTAAAGCTAATTCATCTATAGTTTGAGTACTACTGTCCTTTTTGTTTAGAGAAATATACTTCCAAATAAATAAATCTGTGCTATTTAAACTCGAATAATTTTTATAAACTAATTCTTCTAGCTGCATACTATTAACTCCCTTTTCATTGCATATCTTTTATTTTATCAAACTTTTATAAGAAAAGATAGTTCCCCCTCCTTAAGATTAATGTACATCGTTTATATTTTGATTATAAGAGCTAAATTTATATGCCTATCAAATATAATCACAGAACTTTTTACTTTCAAGTATCCCATAAACTATAAAACACTTAATTTTGATGATATACTAACAAGCATATGTATATAAGCTTTACATGCCTTTGCTTCTATAACTTTACAATAAAGTTTTTTTATTTCTACTCACCTCTAGAAGCTTTCCAGAAACCTTTGTATAACCTGTGGTATTCTAAATCCAAAAACAGCCTTTCGGCTGTTTTTAAATTAATAAATATTAATTGTATATAATGTTTAAACTTATTTTATATTTGTAAATGATTTAGAGGGGTTAAAAATATTTCTCTACATCTTCAATTTTTTCTATATCAAAAATATCCGTAGCTATTATATCTATAGTTTCTTCTGATAATTTCTTTATTTTTTTCTTATATTCATCTGGTACAGACTTAAACTTTTTAATAAGTTGTTTTATAAGAATCTCTGCCTTTCCTTCTGCTATTCCTTCTTTTATTCCTTCTTTTATTCCTTCTTTTATAGCTTCATCTCTTATCATCTTTCCTATTTCAGTCATACTAACTACCTCCTTAAATTTTCTCTTTGATATTTCATCTCCAAACTTGTCAAATAAAGCATACAATAAAGTTAAACATTGTAGTTTTTCATTACTCTCAGATATTTTATCTGCAAGTTCTATACTTTCTAACGTTCTTTTACTCCTATTTTCCTTACTTCCCATTAGAGGAATAAATGTCAATGCTAATATATCTTCTCCTGTTAGTTTTTCACCCTTCGAGATTTTATTTCTTAAGTATTCTAATTTTTCATCCCCGTCTAATTTTTTCATATAAAAAACTTCTATATTGTATTTTATTGTTCCTGCATCTATGTATGTTTCTACATTTTCTATATCAGCAGAATATATAACAATAGTCCTTACTTTTCTTTTCTCTTTATAATATAAAGATGCATCATAATATAAAAATCTTTTTATATCATCTTTTTTATTAGTAGTCTGAAACTCAAAATGCAAATAAGAGCCATCTTCCGTATAAAATAAATAGTCTGTATAATTAGTTCTTATTTCTATATTTTTGATTTCAGTTTCTGCTGCACTAATTATTTTAGTATCAATACCAAAAAACTTTACGGCGTTATCCTTAAAAAACTCCATAGCCTTTTTTAAAACAGCATCCTCAACCTTATTATAATCCATAAGTATCTCCTCTTTCTAGTTATTTCTTATTACTTATTATTCCCAAATAAAAAGACCTTATGCGAATATATGTTCTTTTATTTTTATCTATGATATTTTTGAAAACCTGTTATAATCTACAAACAACAAATCAACCCCCAAATTAAAACAACTTTCAATTCCTTATTAATTACCAATTATCAATTATCCATCAAAACTACGCCCATCCTAAAAGCTTTTTCTCTAAGATATCATAATCATAATCACGACCTTTAAAATTATTAAATCTTAATTTCTTAGGCTCTCTGTAATTTTCATAGCTTTTGTTATTTTTATCTTGTTTTATAATATTTTGATTTAAATAAATTTCAAACTTATCTCCAAATAAAGTTTTTGGGTTTAAGTACTGCTCAAATTCAGTATCTTTCCAAGTCTTAACCTTTTTATCAACAACAATTTTAAAGTCATCAACACTATAGCCTTCTTCAAGCTTATTATTAATTAACATTATGGTAATCTTGTTATTTTCTTTATACCTAGTTCCAAGTTTTGAATTTAGGTATTCAAGTATTTCATTAACTTCTCTTTTATATTTATATATATTAGTGTCTATAGTAGATGAGTTATTTAATAGATTAGTCTTTGTTGAACATTTTAATGTACTACCCTTGGACATTTCTGTAGATACCCCATTATCATTTTCATAGTGAGCCTCATCACAATTATGTTTTTCCTCTACTAAATTACTGCTAGAGTCATCATTTTTAAGGACACCATGGACATTATTTTTTGCATCATTATTTTTATCACTATTTTTAACATTCTCATCATCAGCATCTTTAAAGTCTTCATAAAACTTTTCACCTAATTTAAAGTAAGAAAAAGTGCCTCCTTCTTTTTTTGTATAATGATTTAATATTCCTAAATCTCTTAACTTAAGCATTCTAGCCATAATTGATCTTTTTTCTAAAGCTAAATAAGGCATTTCATTAGCAAAACTTTGATAGCTAACCCAGTAATACTTTTCGCCCTCAATAATCTCACAATTCATTCTTCCACTATCTTTAAAATCAATAAAGTACCTAAGAATAGCTACATCCTTTATATCTAAATTTAACTTTTTAATCATAGAAACTGAAAATCCTAAAAATGAATATTGCATAAACCTTTTCCCCCTAAAATAAATACTTTGTACTTCAATTAATAAATACCCCTGAGTTTTATTTTTTGAGAAAAATATTTTTAAATTTCTTTTAGACTTTTCAAAAACAGAAAATACAAGTGTATAATGCAAATGACGATGAATTGAAGTTATTAGCTATCACAAATAATGATAGCTTATTTTTAGTAAGAGAGGTCATAAGTGACAGTACTGATTTAATTGCTACTTGTGAATCTATTTGTGTTGGAACAAGGTGCAGATTACAAACAAATATTAATGTGTAGTTGTTAGCAACATAAAATATTAAGCAAAAAGAGTGTCCAATTTAATCTATTGGACACTCTTTATTTAACTCTCTATAAATTTTCATTTAAAATTTATATTATACCCTCTATCCCCTTTATACCCTGTTATATATTTAAGAGGTGTGCTTACTATATTTTTTATTGTATTTCTTCATTAAAAGTGTTCCAGCTATAATTAATAGGACTGATGCTACCATAATATATATAACTGATTCATCTCCAGTCTGCGGTAAATTATTTCCATTGTCTATAGTATTTGTATTTCCATTGTTATTATTGTTTCCACTATTATCATTATTATTATTTTCTTCAGTAGAATTCCCTATTTTCTTTACTACTATAATTCTTGATACTATTTCTGTATTTCCAGCATTATCAGATACTTTATAAGTAATTGTATATTCTCCTTCTTTTGCTGTATCAATAGTTCCTAATACAATTATTTTAGACGTTAAATCTCCATCTCTATCATCATTTGCACTTACTCCATCCATAGGATCAAAATCAGTACCTAATTTAACTACATTATTTCCTGGTAATTTTATAATTGGCTTTGCAACATCTTTATCTACTGTAAAGTAGTTTACATCTGTTCTTGCTAACCCACCAAATTCATCTGTAACTTCTGCATACCAACCATATACACCATTTTCTGCATTCTTTAATGTATAAGCTATATTACTATCATTAGTAACGTTATTTACTACTCCAAAGATTTCATCACTATAGACATTTACATTTAAGTCAGTTGTTTCAATTGTCTTTTGGCTTGACTTTATACCTAAATCAGAAAAGGATATTTCAAAGTCTTCTTCTCCTAAAATAGTATCTGCACCTGTAACTGTATCTTTTGCATTGTAATCATCTAAGGAAGGAGAATAAGTTCTAAATAAAACTTTCTCACCCTTTAAATCAAAATGCATTAATCTCATATATCCCATACCACCTTCAGGTAACCCTTGATAGTCAAATAACATTTGATAAACTTTTCTATCATTTATTCCATCGCCATCATCATCAAATTCATTTATTATTGTTTGTGCATTATGATAATGTCCTGAGAAAACCATACATACATTTGAATTCTTAGAAACTACTTCATTAAAAATTCTTTGTGGCTCTTCTCCAAGTCCTCCACTTGCAAGTAAATATTCATGAAAGTTTAAAATAGCTTTTCTTTCTGGATATTTCTTAAGGATATTATTCATCCACTCTATTTCTTCATCACCAACTCCCCAACCTACATACATCATTATAAAGTCAATTCCACCTACAGTTATTAAATCATAATGAGCTCTATTATTCTTATAACTTTCTCCATACCATGGATTTTTTTCAAATCTACTTTGTCCAAAGTAAGTACTGTAATTTGTATAATCTTGTGTTAAATGATCCACATCATGATTACCTGCAAGTACTCCATAAGGTAAGCTAGCATCATCCAACTTTTTATAAGCTGCATCTGCATTTTCCCACTGAGAAATCATTTCTGCATCATCTATAATATCTCCATCATGAAATAAATATTGTATATTCATTCTTGGTCTATTTGCAAGTATCCAATCATGTATGTTTAATTGATGTTCATACTTTCCAACAATATTAGGATTATCTGCTGTATCTTCATTATAATATTGTGTATCACTTTCAATAGCAAAAGTAAAATCATAAGAATTTCTATCTATATCATTTTCATTACTTGTTTTAATATTAGGATTTGTAGAAGGAACAGCTGGAGTACCTTCTTCATATTGTGTTGGAGTATATCCTTCTCCATTTTGAACCATAACTTTTACTTTGTTATCCTTTAAATGTTCCTTTAAAGAAATTGATCCAGTTAATTTTATTTCATCTTTATTTTCTTCCATCTCTGCCTTAACAGCATCAAAAACACCTGTTTTATAATTATATACATACATTTTTGTCTTTAAATTATTTGATTTTCCCTTCCAATCCACTTGAATTATAGAATTTTCATTTACTTTATCACTTAACTCTATATCAAATTCTTCATAAGGAAATCCATTATTAGAATTCTCGCTAAATGCTTGTCCACCACTTCCTGAAGTCTGACTAACTCCTTTTGTTTTAGATATATTGTAATCCCCTAAAATATATCTTTCTCCTCTTTTAAAAGCTACACTCATAATATCATTTGTACTATCCTTTGCTTCTATCGAAAATATTGGGTCTGAATTTAATATTGCTCCAGCACCTGGCTTAATTTCTAAACCTAATTTTGCATTTTCTTCTGGAATAATAAATTTAACTTCTTTTGTATATTCATTATTACAGTTATCAATTGCATTAATTGTAAAATTATGGACCCCAGGGGTTAACTCTAATGATCTAAAGGTATATGGCAATTCAATCTTTTTGCCATCTAATTTTACTGTTGTAGATTTAACTCCAGAGAGTTTATCAATGAAATCTACATTAATTTCATTTGTTCCTTTGTATATTTCATTGTCCTTAATATTTGTGATTATTTCAGGTGCAGTATTATCTACAATAAACTTAACATCTTTACTTTCATTAGATAAAGTTAATTTACCAGTTAACATATGCTCCCCATCTGTAAGCTTTGTGGTATCTATTTTATATCTTATTGCATTAAATAAATCATCACTTGGGGTAAATATAGCATTTAATATTTCAATCTTTCCTGCTGAATCTCCCATTTTTATTACTTCTTCTGGATTCTCAAATCCTTGTGGACGTAATATACTTCCATCTGGTAATATCAATCTAATATTTTTAACAACAAAGTCATCATTATTTTCCCAATTATGCTCTAATGGATTTGCCTTATTACCTGCATGAATATCAATTTGGATTTTTTCACCCTTATTAAAATAAATTGGATCTACGTCATAAGCTACCGTATCCCAGTTATCATAAGTTCCTTCATTGAATATTCCAAGTACAGTATCGCCAATTGCAACTGCATTTTTAAAAAAGGTATCTGTGTCTTTAATATCAACTACTATTTTAGCCTTATTTTCTATAGATGGAATAGCTTCAAAAGTTTTATCTTCTCCATCTAGGAAAAGCTTATCCCCAGTTGTTATTAGATTATCTATCTTAGATAAATACTTATTTTCATCTATATTAAATTTAATATTTGAAGTATCAACTTCAGTATTTGTAATCCTATTAACTTTAGTTTTTACTACTTTAAATCCATCACTAACTTCAAAATAATAATCAAAGTAAGCTTTTCCTATTAAATCATATTTATAAATTTCCTTTGAAAATATGTCTCCATCTGCTTTTAATAAATTATATGTTTCATAATCATTCATTTTATTATTTTTATAACTTAATTTAACTGTTTTAATATTAGTTTCATTAGAACTTGCCTTTAATTTAAAGGTTAAACCATCTTCAATAGTAAAGTTTCCAGCTGTTATATCCTCTGTTACTGATTCGTTTTGTGGAATAGTGATATTAGCTTGTACCGGTTTATCGCTATCTTTAACAGTACCTGGATCAGGATCTGATTTATTAGTAGTCATAATGCTTTTACTACTACTTTCATCATATCGATACTTTATTGATTTGTCTGCTGATGTATCTTTTACCCCATTCATATTATAAGAAATAAAATCAACTTGCTCTTTTATACTAGTAGTAAGCCTAAGAGCCCGTGCCCCACTATTTGCCATTCCTCCATTGGATAATTCAAATAAATTTACATTTAGTTCTAAATTAGTCTTAAAATTATTATTAAAATCCTCTACTGTTAGTTGATTATTATTACCATTTTTTATCCAAAAACTATGGTTGCTTTAGGTTGAATTTTAATATCTTTATTAATATCTACCCATAATGTATCACTGGCATCTCCATTATCAGGATAGTTATAATATAACTTATAGTCATTTAAGTTTAATTCTACATCTGAATTATTATAAACTTCTATAAATTCATAAGCATCAGAGCCATTAACATTTTTAGAGTCTGGTAATATTTCTGTAATTAATAACTCTGGAATTTGAATTTCATTTATTTTAACATTTTCTTCAGCTATATATTCTGTTGCTAATAATGTCTTTGTGCTTGCCGCCATAACCTCCATTGGTTTTGCAAGCATTAGAGTTGTTAACCCTAAAGAAAGTAACTTACTTTTATATAGTTTTTTTCTAATCATAATATCCTCCCTTAATATACTGTTATCACAGTTCTAAAACTCTACCTGTGGAAAAGTATATCATAGGAGAAATTTACCTAATATCACACCAATGTAAATTAGTGTAAATCTTTATTAACAATAACTATAAATTCTTAACTTTCTTTAAATATTTTTAACTTTACTATTTTTTATTCTTATTTTTCAAACTAAAAAGAGTGCCCAAATTTGGACACCCTTTTAACTAAATATCTTTATTATCTTATAATCTATATTGTAATAAAATACTTGCCTTCTTGTTATTTTTTTTCTCCCATTCATTAATTAAATGGCTATAAATCTCTTGATTATGTACCCTTTTACCTATATAAAACTTAAGATATTCCTTAGAAAAGCTACTTTTAAACTTGAAAAGATTATCTTCTAAAGAGTTAGTTAATCCTCCACCAAGATGAAATATTTTTTTGCCATTACTATTGGCATATTTAATAGCTTCCCATAACAATAAGTTATTAGGTGCAAATTTTAAATATTCTTTTTTGCTTCCCGCTAAATGGTAATGGAAGTACTCTTCATAACTCATGAATATAGCTGATGCAATAGTTTCATTATCATATTTAACATTGAGCATAATATAATTTTTATCTTCTTGCATTGTATTGTAGTATTCATCTTTAAAGTAATAATAGCCTTCTGCATCAACTTTTCCCATGGTTTCCTCATATATATTCTTAAATGTAGAGTAATCATTATATATTTCAACAGTAAGACCATTTTTTTCGGATTTTCTAATCATATTTCTGTTTTTACCTTTTATATCATCCATCCAAATTTCATCTTGAGGTTTAGAAACATCTACTACTACAGTAGTTCTATTTTCTAAAATAGTTATATTTTTATTAAAAACCTTCTGATTTTTAATACATGGATGAAATCTTATAAATTCAGCAACTATATTATTTTTATTACAAAAATTTAAAAATTCATTTTCAAAATTATTTAAAAATCCATCTTCATCTGTAGATGAAATAGGTCCTCCATAACCATATGCAGTTTGTATATCATAGTAGTCTTTATCTAAATTATATCCTTCAATTTTATTCATTAAAAAGGGATATATAGCTACTTCATCTTTTTCTTCATATATAAAAAGTTTAGCAATTCCATCACCATTCTTTTCATACAAATTCATATATTCCCTTGTAAAATATATATCTCTTTTTCCTTACTAAATATTTCTATATAAGCGTTCCATTCATTACAACTACTATCTAAAACTTTATGCATTAGTCGCACATCCTTTTTGTAAAATAAAATTCTTCAATTAGATTTACAATTCTCTTCATATCCTCAATATCATATCTTTGGTCTATAGGAATAGTAAGTATTCTTTGAGATATATAAAGGGAATTATCATATTCTTCTATCCACTCCTCATTTTTCAAATTCCAGTGAACAGGACAATATACTCTATTTTTCATTAAAAACCTTCGAAGCTCATCCCTATTTTCTACAAATATAACATAACCTAGAGGCACGGCCTCTATTTCAGTTGAAGAAAATAATGGCTTGATTTCCTTAATTGCTTCCAAGCTCTTTTCTAAATATATAAAATTATCTATTCTTCTTTTATTTATATAGCTTATATCAATATTATCTAACAATTTTTTAGATGTTTCATCAATTTTTCTTGGAGATAAATCTTCATAATAATATTCTTCTGCTTTATTAAATAAATCAAGATATTCCTCTTCATTGCCAATATTAAAACCAATACATAATGTTTTAGAACTCCTAGCTCTATTTATGATTTCATAATATTTATGGTTAGTATCCTGCAAACTTATCTTCTCATTACAAATTAATAAACTTCCATCAATAGGTAAGAATTTTCTATAGCTATTAAATACAAAATCACCAATAAAATTATTTTGTTTATTAAACCATAGCATTTGAACTGAATCTTCAATTATCTTAATATTTCTTTTCTTAAGAGATGAAATATATTTTCTTGTACTAATACTATGATAAAAGCCAAAATAATTTACAAATAATATTCCCTTAACATTTACTTCATTAAGTACATCTTCTATGCTATTTATATCAATAGACAAATCTTTATTAATACTATAAAAAGCATACTTTATTCTACTTTCCTTCAATTTAATAAGCATTGTAGGACATAAATAAGATGGAATTAATACATATTCATCCTCTTTTAAATTCAGTGCTTGAAAAATAAATGCCAGTGAACTTTGCCCACCAGATAAAAAATTCATATTGTTTTCATTCTTAACAAAGTTTCTAGCTTCATTATTATATATATTATGTTGAAAATAAAATTCTCCACCAATAGGCTTTATATATCTGTCCACAATATCAACTCATCCTTCATTATTTTTCTTTTCAATTTTCTTCCCAATATGTACTTCGTCATTTCTGGCTCAATACCATAACCAGGTCTTTTATAAGTAAGCATATGCTTTTCAATTATAATACCCTCTGCCAAATCATCAGCTGCAACTATACTTCTTCTAACATCCTTCATTATAAGCTTTTCTCTTGCTGTAGGCTTTTTAATTCCATCACCTAATAGTTTTTCTGTATTTCTAATAGATTTTACAAAAGCTTTAAACTCTTCTGGTGGCATAGAAGCCTTATGATCAGGGCCATCCATATTTCTATCTAAAGTTATATGTTTTTCTATAAATTCAGCTCCTAAAGCAACTGCTGCAATACCCGCTTCACATCCCATAGTATGATCAGACAATCCTACTGGAACCTTAAATGCTTCTCGCATAGTAACCATAGCTAATAAATTAACATCTTCAACTGCTGTAGGATAATCAGTAACACAATGCATTATCTTAATCTTTTTATTTCCAGTAGATTTCAATACATTTATAGCTTTTTCAACTTCACCTAATGTACTCATTCCAGTTGATAATATTATTTCTCTACCTGTTTCTCCAAGCTCTCTTAAAAATTCTACATTAGATACCTCTGTAGAACCTATTTTTATAATAGGTAAATTCAAACTAACTAAATAGTTTAAACTCTCTGTTCCATCTGGTGTGGATATAAATAAAATCCCTCTTTCATTACAATAATCTTGTAATACTTTAAATTCTTCAAAAGGCAACTCTAATTTTCTTATCATATCAAGTTGACTTTCTACAATAGGCATGTTTTCCTTTTGGTACTCAGCTTTTTCAGCAAAAGCTCCTGTGCTTTCCTCTGCCTTAAATGTTTGAAATTTTATGGCATCTGCACCACATTCAACAGCCATATCTATTAACTTTTTAGCAATTTCTAAATTACCATTATGATTTACTCCTGCTTCTGCAATAATTAAAACTGACATAATATCAACTCCATATAAGTTTTTTCTTTAATAATTTATCACCAAGTTCAATAGTTTTTAGTACCTCAACTATTTCAGTACTAGTATTGCCTTCTCCATAAAGACTATCTATAGTTTTCACAAATTTTTTAAAATCTTGACTTATTGCTTTATTAATAGCACTTTCTATATTATTAGCTTCATAATCACAACTTAAAATATTTTCTGCCATAAGCCTACCTTTTTGTCTATTACCTATATTAACAACTGGCTTTTTTAAGAAAGGAGCCTCAACTAATGCACTTGAAGAATTACCAACTATAGCGCCACATAAGTTCATTACACTTAAAAATCTTAAACTTCCAAGATTCTTGTATAAATAAACATTTGAATTTCTTTGTTTAAATTGTTCTAGTTTATCTATTATAAGTTTTCCCCCATTATCTGCATTTGGATATGTAATTACCATTCTTTTATTTAAATTATCAAGCGCACTTATTAAATTATCTATTTGTCTCTCTAAATCATCAATTTCTAGTGTAACAGGATGATACGTTACTAAAAGTGTGTCTTCATCAACTTCTACACCCAAATCTTCAAAAATTTCTTTTTTACTTAAAAGTTTTGTCAGTTTAATATTTTCGATTCCAGGATCTCCAACATTAAATACTCTAAAATCTTCTTCACCCATATTTTTAATATTTTCAACATAGCAATCAGCACCTGGGAAATGTATATGTGCCATTTTTGTTATAGCATGTCTTATTTGCTCATCCATAGCTCCCTCTGTAACTTCCCCACCAGAAATATGAGCTATAGGTATATTCATAGCCATAGCCGTTGCTGCTGCTGCAAATATTTCATATCTGTCTCCAAGAATTAAAAGTATATTAGGATTCAAATTTGATAATACTTCAGACAAATTACTCATTAATAATCCCATTTCCTTTGCAATGTTTACACCATCATTGCCATCCATTAAAATTGGAATTGAATAATCTATTTTAAAGCCATCTTCTATTATTTCACTTATTGTTTTTCCATATTTATCTGAAAGGTGAGTTCCAGTCACAATAAGCTGAAGTTCTAAATCATTATCTTCATTTATTTTTTTCATTATATTTTTTAATAATCCATATTCTGCTCTCGTTCCTGTTACAACTGCAATTTTACGCATTTTTATTACCTTCCTTTATTAAAAGTTCAGCTATACTAAAATCAAGAGAAGTATCTATATCTACAGAACTCATATTATCCATAATATAACCAGTTAAATTATCAGGTTCAAATGTTTTAGTTTCAATTAGTACATCTGTTTTAATTATATATATAGCTCCATTAATTCTATAAACATCAGGCAAATCCTGTCTTCTTGTTATATTTTTACCTTCTTCTAAAAAATAATCAAGTTTATTTCCATTAAATACGTTACTCCAATAAGGATTAACTTCAGCCTCACATACAGAAACAATTGCATCCATATTCGTTTCCTTAAGCTTTAAAAAAGCTTCATCTATATGTTTTTCATTTCTTAAAGGTGATGTACATTGAAGCAAACACACATACTTAGGAAAATAATTATATTCTTCCTTTAGTCTATTAATTGTATATAAAATAGCATCTATACTAGGCGAACTATCCGTTGCAAGTTGCTGCGGCCTTAAAAAAGGCACTTCTCCACCAAATTTAAGCGAAACATCTTTTATCTCTGAATCTTCAGTAGACACAATGACTTTATCAATATATTGGCTAGCTTTAGCTGCTTCTATAGTATAAGCTATAAGAGGTTTTCCATTTAAATCCTTAATATTTTTTCTTGGAACTCCCTTTGATCCACCTCTAGCTGGCACAATTGCAAGTATTTCCTTCATATAAAAATTCTCCTTATAACAACTTTATAATATCTTAACTGTATCAACTCTATTAATATATCAATAACATATTTACTATCAATATAAATAGTACCCTTGCTTTCCTTTGATTGTCAACATCAAACTATTTTCTATTATACAATTATTATATACTACATTTATTTTATTACAAACATAAAAAACATATCAAATAAAGGTATCTATTATATCTATGTTAATGTTAATATGTTCTTTTTATTTAAATAGAAAGAGTGCCCAAATTTGGACACTCCACATATTAAGCTAAAGAGCAAATATTGTTGTTTCTTTATTTATACTTTATCTTTCAGAACAAATTGTGCCAGGATATGTTTTGTATAGTATTCCTAATTTATTCTTTTTAAAGATCTCACACTTCATTATTATATTATTACTTGTTTCATCATTTATAATTTCTCCCAAGTTAATTAATAATTCATTCTTCTCTTTTCCTGTGTTTTTAATAAGTATATATTCATAATTGTAATTAATAACTTCAATATCTTCATTAGTATTTAAATCTTTTATAATCTTGTTAATTTCTAATCTTGGAAGCTTTCTCTTAGAAAGTTTATTATTTTTATTTCTTCTTATAATATTATTATATAGTTCTTTAATAGTTGTAGAAGTAAGATTTTTAGGTAAGCTATGTTCCCTATCATAAACTAAATGATAATATTTCATTCTAATATCATCATCTACAGCATCATAGCTATTCGAATCAAAAGAAATTTTAATTCCATATTTCCACTTGTTATTTACTTTATCTACGTGCAAAACATTACCTTTAACAATAATACTTTCACCTATATATTCAATCTTAATATATATCTCTTTATCATAAGGTATATATTCAGGTTTATCTAATATTATTGCCATACCATTTTCAGATATATCTGATATTATACCTTCTATTTCATTTTCATCTAATAATATCTTTACATTAATATTAGAATAAAACCTCTCTTCATCTCTAAAGTTTATTCTACCTATCATAAAGAAAACAGCCATAATCAAGAAATATAAATTTAAAACTAACCAGTATAATAAAACTATACTACCTACATTTTTATTTATAACAACATCCTTAAAGCAAAATACTAATGCAATTAAACTTGTTATAATTAATATAAAATGAGGAATAGCATACTTAATTTCACTATTTCTTTTTATTAATGAGTTCTTAGGAGTAACAGCAAATTTATTTAATCTAATACCTATACTCTCTAAAAATATTGGTATTATCATATAAGGAAAAATTATAGTATCAACTATATTACTCCATTTTTGATTTCTTATATTACTTGATAATATTCTTAATGACATATTATATAAAATATACGATGGTAACCAAATAAACAAAATTTCTTTTAATGAACATTCAACAACTACAATTCCAAAGACAATAAACAAAATTGGAGATAAAATATAAATAAATCGCCTTAGGAATGTCCACCAATAAAGTAAACATGTCACATAGCTAAGCTTTCCTCTTAAAGATAAATCACTAAATAAGAAGTCTTTATTTCTTATAGTTTGAACACATCCTCTTCCCCATCTTTGCCTTTGCTTTATTAAACTCTTAAAATCATTTGGAGCTAATCCATTTGCTAAAACCTTTGGTATAGAATAACACTTATATCCTTTAGCTTGAATTTTTATTCCCGTTGCAAAATCTTCCGTTATTGTTCCTGTAGTAATTCCTCCTACATCCTCTAAAGCTCTTCTTGATATAACAGTATTAGAACCAGCATAAATTGGGGTATTAGTTCTATTGCGTCCTATATTTACTTCTTTGAAAAAATAATCTTGTTCATTAGGGATGTTATTTTCTAAATATAAATTAAATTGAAATAAATCTGGATTATAAAAGCTCTGCGGTGTTTGAATAAAGCCGACTTTTTCATATTCCCCATTAGAATCCTTTAAAAAGAAATAGGGTACTGTTTCCATCAAAAAGTCTCGCCTTGGAATCATATCTGCATCAAAGGTTACAATTAAAGGAGAACTAGTATTTTTTATTGCATTATTTATATTCCCAGCCTTTGCATCCTTATTATCAGATAAACCCAAATATCCAACTTTCAAAGTTTCTGCTAACTTTCTCATTTCTGACCTATTAGAATCATCACAAATATATACATGAACCTTACTTTTGTCTGGGTAATCCATATTAATACATCCATTTATAGTTTTATATAAAAGCTCTACTGACTCACTATGAGTAGCTACAAAAACATCTACTTCTGGATATAAATCTTCTTCAATCTTAGGTAATTTGGGATATTTTATTGAACTTAAATTTTTATAATGAGAAAATGCTTCTATAGCACCAATAGTTTCAGCTAGGACAAGTGCTATCCCTGCTATTAAAGATACTATTCCTCTCTCAAAGGGTATAGTAAAAAATATACGCCATAAAATATAAATCACTGTAGTTATTGTGGTTAAAATTAGTAGTAGCTTCTTCTTAGTTAAACTTTTATTATTCATAAAAAACCTCCTATTATTCTCTAGAAATATATACAATAGAAGCAATAAAAATAAATATATATATTATAGCTAATATATTTTTAACAAAAGTTTCCTTATTATTTCCCAATATAGTTTTTTCAAAATAGCCAAGTTCATTCCATATACTATACTCTTTAGTAAAAGTAGCAAACTGATATAAGGAATCTATATCTTCATCTAACCACTTACCATGATTTATAATATTATCTTTTATCTTATTAATTTCTTCATCATAAGATTTAGTGTTCCTGTCTTTTATTTCTCCATCTATTACATATTCACTTAAATATTCAGAAGTATAAAAATCTCCCCAAACCTTCCAATCTCTATCTATAGCTGGTCCTAAATATTTTGTTATTTCATCAATATAATTTATAATATTGTCATCACTCAAAATATCCTTTCTTAAAAGGTTATACCTTTCTATAAGTTTTCTTGTAAATTCAGGATCTTTAAGAAGTTCTTTAAACCAAGGAGCATCATGCATTGCTGTAGAATCTATTTTTTGCTGTTGTTTCTTATAATTATCAAAAGCAGCATCAAAATCCCAAACTGGTCCCATTTTCAATTTTCCATAAGCTTCTTTGTATATATAAGTAGAATGATATCCTGAATCATAATTAGAAAAAAGTTCATTAATTATAAAATAATCTATAAAGGATTCTACATCTATATAATCGCTATATTTATAAAATTCCTTTTCATCACTACTAAATAAAGTTCTTTCAAAATTATCTATATCATTAGTTATATACTCTAAAGTTTCTTCAGTTAAATCCTTCTTATATGGATATTTAACTTCTAAATACTCTGGAGTTAATTTATTTATAGTTCCATAATTATTTAATGTTACTCCAGTTTCATCTAATCTATCTCTTCGTAAAATATAAGAAGATGCAGTAAACTTATTATCATATTTGGATATAGAAAGTCTGTTATCTCCTCTTTTTATACTTTCCATAAATAAATAAAGTCCTTTATACTCTAAATTATCCTTATTTTTATAATAACTTCACAATATCTAGCCTCTGGAACATTTTCCATAATCTTCGAAGATAAACTTAATGCTAAATAATTTCTTATAAGAGATTTATCTATATACGAAATATTTAAAATCCATTCATATTCTTCTCCCATTCCAAATATATCTTGTGTATTCTCACTTCCATCATCATTTATAAGCTTTATAAAGTATTGCTTTTTAGCATAATTTATAGAAGTGTTTCCTCTTAGCCTTATCTTCATTTTAGATTCTAATTTAGGTATATCTTTAACACTATTTATGTTATTTTCATTATCTATTAATGTTATATTGCCTTCTATATATGGATCATCATTAATTGGAACAAAATACTTTTTTCATCATCCCATAATATATCAGCCTTTATATTTTCTCCATAAGTGTCAATAACAACTATAGGTAAATGAGACTTAAAGTCAGTATTTATACTATTATCAGTATTTATATTTGAATTAGGTTTTTGTATAAACTTATTTTCAATCTTCATGTCACTTTTATTGTTATTATCTTCTTCTAATAATACCGCTAAAAATATACTGAATATAAATAAACTAATTATAATAAAAAGACTCATTATCCTTTTTGAGATGTACTTGTTAGTTATCATCTATTTATGTCCTCATTTTGACAAACTATATTGACAGCTGTAACACCATCTATTAAGTAAAGCTCTTTAGTAATGGAACTATCATTTTTATTGTATTTATCCATTATATATTTAGAAATTTCATATATATATTCAATTTTTTCAGCTGTGGTATTTTTAACCCTCATTAAGGCCTTGCCATTATAATATAATAAAATTTTCTTTTCTATATTACTTTCACCTTCAATTTTTGAATGTATAACTAAAAGATATTTATCATTTGATTTAACATATCCAAATATAAGAAGAAATAAAAATATAAATGCACTTCCTATAGAAACTATTAAATACTCTGATGCTCCACAACATATCCCTACTACTATGCACCAGAAAATATAAACTGCATCACGAGGATCTTTTATAGCCGTTCTAAAACGTACTATAGATAAAGCCCCAACCATACCAAGAGACAAAGCAACATTATTTCCAATTACAGCCATCACCATTGTTGTTATAATTGTTAACATAACTAATGAAACATTAAACCTTGCGCTATAGACAACTCTTGAATGAGAAAATCTATAAGATAAATAAATAATTAAGCTAAAAACTATTGCAACTAAAAAATTAACTATTATTTGTTCTACTGAAATAGTATTAGAACTTTCTGCTAAATACTTTAATAAAGTTTCCTTCATATAATCATCCCCCAATAAAATATCCAATATTTCTTGCCATACAGTATTTACTTGCCGATACTTCTGAACTATTTGCTAAATTAACAATATCCTTTATATAACTTAAAAGAAAATTGTTATACTTTACCTCAAGGATAGTTTTATAGCTAATACTACATAATTGTAAGTTCTTTGAAAATATATCCATATCAGCTTCTGTTGCTTTTATATTAGAATCAATAGTAATTCTTGTATTATTTTCTTCTACTATAAAAGCTTGCCTGCTATACTCTACAATACATTTAGGTTTATATAATTTTGTAGTCATTAAATAATATATTTCTCTAGAAAAATCTGAATTTATTTCAAGCAAAGCACTATAATCAGAATTAATAAGTCTTTCTCCAATTTCCCTGCTTATAATTAAGCTCCTCTTTAACTGCATCTCCCCCTTTTTTCCTTAAGTTCAAGTTTTAAAATATTAGAGTCTAAATCATAAGTCCTAAGCCTTAACTTTTTTCTATATTCTATACCATCTTCTTTATCCATATAATCATTATCAAAGATAGTATCAAAATATAAACTTCTTACCATATACCCATTTTCTTTATTATTTATATCTGGTTTTAAAGCAACCTCTAAAGTACTTTTTAACTTCCTTGATACTATATATGGCATTTCATATTTTTTTTCCACTCTAAAAATATTTATTATATTCAAATTCTTTTGCTCCCCCTATTTTCTCCTATTTTTGCATTTATTTTTTATTTTATATATTTTATAATTCTTAAACTTAATATATTCCTAAATAGTAAAAAACCCTTAGTAGAATATTTTATTTATTCCACTAAGGGTTTTTGTTATTTCTTTTTCGTACTTTTGGAGTGCTTCCATTATAACTGCTTTACCGGAGGTCCATCACAAGGATATTGTAAAACACCCCGCCTTCTGCTACCGATTGATTGCTAGCTTCTGATACTTACTAGTTGGTTTATCAACTATTGTATATTTTATTATATTTTTACTTATTAAATCATCTATAGCTCTCTTTATATTTCCTGTAAGAGTTTTACTTCAGAATGATATGCACCCAAAAAGTTAGACACTGAAATTAAGAAGTGTATAATAGAAAAGAGGTTCATTTTTTACATTCACCTGCTAAAACATTTTTTCATTCTCTTTTATAAAATCCTTTTGCATTTCTATATAATCAACCAATGGTTTTATATTGTCAAATGTTGATTCTTCTAAGGCCCTTTTATATTCATCTGAAGATTCACCATTCATATATTTTAAATCTAACCTATTATCTAATAATTGTTTTAAATATATAAATCTGCCTATTCTACCATTACCATCTTGAAATGGATGTATACATTCAAATTCAAAATGGAATTTTGCTATATCGTAAATTGTAACTTCCTTTAAACTATAAAAATTTTCTATAAGCACATTTAACTTATCTTCAACTTCCCAAGGATTCGCAGTATCAAATTTAGCTCCAAGTATTCTATTTTGATATTTTTTAAATACTCCTGCTAATCCCATATCATACAATCTTGTTCTATACATTAAACTAGCATGCCATTCTTTTATCATTTCTAAAGTGAGATTTTCATCTATTTTATCTAATACCATATCAAAAGTATAGAAAGAATTAACAGTTTCTTGAACATCATCTAAAGTATGAACTCCCATTACTATATTTTTTTCAAATAAAAGTTGAAGTGCTTCTGTTGTAAATGTACTTCCCTCTATTTTATTTGAATGATATATAAAATCGTATTTTAAAATTTCATTTAAAGAATTGTGAATTCCTTTTGTTTCTTTCAACACCTTTAAAAATCTATTATAATACTCATTCTTCATTATATTCTCTACACCTCATTAATAAATTTCATTATATA
>NZ_ASRV01000219.1 GCF_000401215.1 Clostridium sartagoforme AAU1
GAACTGCATCAGATAATTCTACTAAATTATCATCAGTAGCATCTGCAGAAATATTTTTGAAAGTTTGTTTCTTAAATACTTCCTTCCCCTTAGAATCAACACCAATTTGGTATTTAACCTCTACTGAATTTTGTACTAATACTGAGTTTGCCATGTTTATCACCTCCTCATTAATGTATATATGCACTTATGAAGAGTTTTTAAAAAATCTATAAAAAAATAGAGTAAATATTTTTATAATTTCTAAAGAAAAAACAGATGAATTTTACCTTCACCTGTTTGTACTTGTTATGCAAAATATATTAAATTGTAATTTAACGAAGAACTGGTTTATCCCCGGGGGTGCTTGTGGGGCTCAAGAGGTCCACTTGCTTATTTCTTTCATATACAATTTTTCCAAAATCATCAATATGCTTTTTTAAATTTTCATTAGTTATATCATCATAATATAATATATCAAAAAATATGGTAGAGGATATATCTCATTTAAATAGTCATGCAAATCATATAAAACATTATTTGTTATTTTATCTCCTATTATTGCTAAATCAATATCTGATCCTTTCTTATAATTTCCCATTGCTCTACTGCCAAAAATAATTCCCTTTTCTATTTGTGGAAATTTATTTAAAGCATCAATAATATAATCTATATCTTTATCTAATAATCCATACATAACTTATAATTCCTTCTCTAATTTATCATGTAAAAGTTTTAATTCTGGGAAATAAATATTTACTATATCTTTAATTAATTTCGCTACTAATTTTTCATCATAAGTATGTATAGTTAAATTTCTAATTGATAAAGCATCAATCCATGCATGACCATCATTAATTATTTCATTTTGAAAAGCCTGCTTTATAGTTTCTCTCGGACTTTTCAACATATAACCATCCGCTTCTAAATAATCCTTTAAAACTTTCCAAGCTAATTCAAAAGTCATTTCAAAAAATTGTATTATTCCAGCCTGTTCAAGCTCTGATAAGCCTTCTTTTTTTGAGTACTTTTCTAATAGAGTATATGATTTGTTAAAATTTTCAAATCTTTGCTTCCATCTTATATCTTTTAATTCATCCATAACTAATCCCTCCAGGAAAATATATAACAATTTTTCTTTTACAA
>NZ_ASRV01000220.1 GCF_000401215.1 Clostridium sartagoforme AAU1
TTTAAATTATTAATAATTAATGATTAGAATAACTTTTTGGTGAATTATAGGGTATAATTTAATTAGGATAGATAATTTAAATATTATGGTGTTTTTAATCTTAATTGGGGGGAAGAGAGTGAATAAGAAGAGTTTAAGTGAAACAAGTATTATAACTAAGTATATACTTCCTGCTATAACTAATTCAGGATGGGATCAAGAGCAGATAGCACAAGAAGTAAGTTTTACAGATGGTAAAATAATTGTAAGAAAGAAAATGGTTAGCAGAGGAAGTAGAAAAAGGGCAGATATAATACTTTATTATAGAGATAATTTACCGTTAGCAATTATTGAAGCGAAGGATAATAAGCATTCTATAAATGCTGGTATGCAACAAGGTTTAAATTATGGAAATATTTTAGATATACCATTTATTTATTCATCAAATGGAGATGGCTTTATTGAACACGATAGAACCAAAACAGAAGGAACTATTGAAAAAGAGTTAACATTGGAGGAATTTCCATCACCAGAAGAGTTATGGAATAGATATAAAGAGTATAAGGGTATTAGTAAAGAACAAGAAGAAATAGTAACTCATAATTACTATTATGATCAAGATACCTTTCCACCTAGATATTATCAACGTATTGCTATAAATAGAACTGTTGAAGCAATTGCGAAGGGACAAGATAGAGTATTACTTGTTATGGCTACTGGGACTGGAAAAACATATACTGCATTTCAAATAGTTTATAAGTTATTTAAGTCTAATAATAAGAGAAGGATATTATATTTAGCAGATAGAAATATACTTGTAGATCAAACTATAGTTGGAGATTTTAAACCATTATTAAAAAATATAAATAAAATAAAGAATAGAACTGCAGATAAATCTAAAGAAATCCAATTTGCACTGTATCAAAGTTTAACAGGAGATACAGAAGAAAAGAAGTTATATAAGCAATATAGCAGAGATTACTTTGATCTAATAATTATAGATGAATGTCATAGAGGAAGTGCTAAAGAGGATTCTGCATGGAGAGAAATATTAGATTATTTTGAATCAGCAACTAAAGTGGGCTTAACAGCAACTCCTAAAGAAACTAAGGATGTTTCTAATTTGGATTATTTTGGTGAACCAGTATTTACATACTCTTTAAAAGAAGGTATAGAAGATGGTTTTTTAGCCCCATATAAGGTTATAAGGGTTGCAATAGATAGAGACTTAGAGGGGTATAGACCTGAAAAGGGAAAAACAGATAAGTATGGAAATATTGTTGAAGATAGGATTTATAATAGAAAAGATTATGATAGAAATCTTGTATTAACCAAGAGAACAGAAGTTGTAGCCAAATTTGTATCAGATTATTTAAAAGAAAATAATAAAAGAATGGCAAAAACAATATTTTTCTGTACAGATATAGATCATGCCGATAGAATGAGAACTGCATTGATTAATGAAAATGCAGATTTATATTCACAAAATAATAAGTATGTTATGAAAATTACTGGAGATGATGAAGAAGGAAAATCACAACTTCAAAGTTTTATTAGTCCAAAAGAAAAATACCCTACGCTAGTTACTACAAGTAAATTATTAACTACAGGGGTAGATTGTAAAACTTGTGAGTTTATAGTTATAGATTCAGAGACAAACTCAATGATAGAGTTTAAACAAATACTAGGTCGAGGTACTAGAATAAGAGAAGATTATGGGAAAATGTATTTTACTTTAATAGATTTTAGAGATGTTTCTAGGTTGTTTGCTGATAAAGACTTTGATGGTGATCCTGTAAAGATAAAAGAAACAGATAATAATACTATACCAAATGAAGATGATGAAGAATTTGACGATACATCAGAAGAGAATAATACAGGTTATCAAGAACAAGGTGATGATAATGGGGATGGTGGCGCAGGGTTCATAAACGATCCATTTGGAGGAGACGATAAAGTAGGGAAATATATCTTAGATGATGTAGAAGTGAGGATAATAAATCGTAGAGCGCATTATTATGGAGCAGATGGTAAGTTAATAGTTGAATCTCTTGAAGATTATTCTAAGAAAAATATAAGAAAAGAGTTTAGTACACTAGATCAGTTCATAAGAACTTGGAGTGAAACTGATAAGAAAGATGAGATAAGAAGGCATTTTGAGGATGAAGGTATATTCCTAGAGGATTTAATAGATGATGTAGGAAAAGATATGGATGTATTTGATTTAGTGTGTCATATTGCCTATGATATGCCAGTCTTAACGAGGAAAGAAAGAGCCAACAATGTTAAAAAGAGAAATTATTTTGGTAAATATAATGAGAAGGCTAGAGTTGTTTTAGATAAATTGCTTGATAAATATGCAAATGAAGGTATAGAAAATATCCAAGATATAAATGTATTAACTTTGCCTGAGTTCAAAGAAGTAGGAAGTAAATTAGAAATAGTTAAAAAGATATTTGGTGGCAAAAAAGAATATGAACAAGCGATTAAAGAGTTAGTTCAAGAGTTATATACTATAGCATAGTTTATAGGAGGTAATTTAATGGATGCAGAGATGATTAAATCATTAGAATCTCTTATAAGATATTATTCAAATGATAAACTAAGTAATGTTGTGTTAGAATTACAGAAAGAGTTAAAAGATAAAAAGTTAACTGATGTAGAATCAATATACAACAAAGAGAATATATCATCGGAAATGCTAAATGCAGCATTAGAAGTTAAATCTGTAATGGGGCAAATCAATGTGATAATTCATACTCTAGGTATAATAAATTCATTGCCTTATATTTTAGATGAAGATGAAATAATTGAAAGTGTAAGTTTAGGTGCAGATAATTCAAGTAGTGAATTTGATTTGATAACAAATAAAAGAATTGCAGAATTTAAATTCATAACTTGGAGAGGTAATGATAGTACAAGGTTAAAAACTACTTTTGTTGATTATTATAATTTAGCAGAATATAAAACTTATAAAGATAAATATTTATATTTGATTGATTGCAATAACTTTAAAAAGTTTTTAGGTGGAAAAAGACGATTTACAAATATATTAAGTAAAAATACCAATATTGCAAAAGAATTTGAAGAAAAATATAAAGATAAATATAATTATATTTATGAGTATTATAGCGAGAATTGTTCTAAAGTAAAGTTAATATCTTTGAAAGACTTAATACCAGATATATTTAACCAATAGAAGAAGGAGACAATAGAGATGTCAGTAACAAATGTAATAAAATCAGTACAAGATATAATGCGTCAGGATGCAGGAGTAGATGGAGATGCTCAAAGAATATCACAATTAGTTTGGATGATATTTTTAAAGGTATTTGATGCTAAGGAAGAAGAGTGGGAATTAGAGAGTGATGATTATACACCTATTGTTCCAGAAGAATTAAGATGGAGTAATTGGGCTGCTGATGATGAAGGCATGACAGGAGATGAATTATTAGATTTTGTAAATAATAAATTATTTAAAAAATTAAAAGAAATGGAATTAACACAATATTCAGATCCAAAATCATTTTTAGTTAAGGCTATATTTGAGGATTCGTATAACTATATGAAGTCAGGAGCGTTAATAAGGCAAGTAATAAATAAATTGAATGAAATAGACTTTACAGCGAGTGAGGATAGACATTTATTTAATGATATATATGAAAATATATTAAAGGACTTACAAAGTGCAGGTAACTCAGGAGAGTTCTATACCCCTAGACCTGTTACAAAGTTTATTATAGATATGTTGAATCCTAAGTTAGGAGAAAAGGTTGCTGATTTTGCTTGTGGAACAGGTGGGTTCTTAACTTGCGCTATAGAATATATGAAAACTCAACAAACTACAGTTGAAGATATTAAGTTATTAGGTGAGTCAATTATAGGTATAGAGAAGAAACCATTGCCACACCTCTTAGCAACTACTAATTTAATACTTCATGATATAGATGTACCACAAATAAAACATGATAATTCACTTATGAAAAATATAAGTGATTTAAAACCAACAGAGATGATAGATGTTATAGCAATGAATCCTCCTTTTGGTGGAATTGAGGAAGATACAGTATTAAGTAATTTCCCACAACAATTTCAAACAAAAGAAACTGCAGATTTATTTATGACACTTATAATGTATAGATTAAGTGATAATGGAAGAGCCGGTGTAGTATTACCTGATGGATTTCTATTTGGTGAAGGGGTTAAAACTAAAATAAAAGAGAAACTATTAAGTGAATTTAATCTTCATACAATAGTTAGAATGCCTAATGGTGTATTTGCTCCATATACAGGAATAAATACAAACCTTTTATTCTTTGAAAAAGGAAAGGTAACAGAAGATGTATGGTACTTTGAACATCCATTACCAGAAGGTTATAAAAACTATACAAAAACAAAGCCAATAAGAAGTGAAGAATTTGAATTAGAAAAAGCATGGTGGACTAACAGAGAAGAAAATGAATATGCATGGAAGGTATCTATTGAAGAGATTAAAAATAGAAATTATAACTTAGATTTTAAGAATCCAAATAAAGAAGAAGAAGACCTAGGAGATCCTGTTGCATTGCTAGAAAAATATAATAAGGCAAAGGCTGAAGTTGATGAAATACAAAATCAACTTATAGAAGAATTAACAAAGATTTTAGGTGGTAATTAATATGGATATGATGTTAGAACAATTTAAAACAATCTTTGATAGACCAGAAAAGGTTAATAAGTTAAGAGAAACAATACTTGATTTAGCAGTAAGAGGAAAATTAGTACCACAAGATCCTAATGATGAACCGGCAAGTGTTTTATTTGAAAAGATAAAGAATGAGAAAGAAATATTAATAAAAGAGAAAAAAATAAAAAAAGAAAAGCCGTTAGCAGAGATAAGTGAAAATGAAAAGCCTTTTGAATTGCCTACAGGGTGGGAGTTTGTAAGAATAGGTGATTTGGGAAATATTTTCAATGGCAATAGTATTAATGCCAAGATAAAGGAGACAGTATACGCTAATGTTGAAGAGGGATATAATTATATTTCTACAAAAGATGTTGCTTTTAATGGTAAGGGAATAGATTATAATACTGGTGTAAAAGTACCATATAATGAGAAAAAGTTTAAAGTTGCACATAATGGTTCAGTTTTGATTTGTTCAGAAGGGGGGAGCGCTGGTAGAAAAATTGGGTTAACAGATAAGGATATATGTTTTGGAAATAAATTATATGCTATTGAACCTATAAAAGGAATTTTATCTGAATACATTTTTTACATTTATCAATCATCAATGTTTTTTGATTCATTTACTAGTAAAATGACGGGTATAATAGGTGGTATATCAATTGCAAATTTTAAAGAAATTATTATTCCACTATGTAGTTTAAATGAACAAAAGCGAATAATAGAAAAAGTTGATTCATTAATGGCTTTTTGTGATAAATTAGAAAAAGTTTTAGAGAAAAAAGTCTATTATGGGAAATTAGGTGCTAAATCTGTATTTAATGCTGTAGATAATGTTGATAGTATAGAAGAATTAGAAGAAGTTTTAAGATTTATATTATTAAATTTTAAAAATTTATCTTTAGGAGATAATGCAGTAAAAGAATTGAAAAATTGTATACTTCAATTAGCAGTACAAGGAAAATTAGTACCACAAGATCCTAATGATGAACCAGCAAGTGTTTTACTAGAGAGAATTAAGGAAGAAAAGGAAAGATTAATTAAAGAAAAGAAGATAAAGAAAGAAAAACCCTTAGCAGAGATAAGTGAAGAAGAAAAGCCCTTTGAATTACCAGGTAGATGGGAATGGGTTAGGTTAAAAGAAATTGGATATAATTTAGGACAAAAGAAACCAGATATTAAATTTACTTATATTGATGTTGGATCAATTAATAAAGAAAAAGGTGAAATTGGAGAAGAGTTAACAATTATTGAACCAGAAAATGCACCTTCAAGAGCAAGAAAATTAGTTGATAAGGGTACTGTTATTTATTCAACTGTGAGACCATATTTGTTAAATATAGCAATAGTTGATAAAGAATTTGAATTTGAACCTATTGTAAGTACAGCATTTGCTATAATACATCCGTATGAGGGATTAATAGTAAATATATTTTATACTATTTAAGAAGTATACATTTTATAAAATACGTTGAATCAAAAATGGTTGGAATGGCGTATCCTGCAATAAATGATGAAAAATTTTATTCAGGGCTATTTCCTATGCCTCCATTAGCAGAGCAAAAACGTATAGTAGAAAAAGTTGATTCGTTAATGAAATTATGTGATGACTTAGAAAGTAAAATTGAAAAGCAGAAGAATTATAGTAATAGATTAATGGAATCCATTATTAAAAGTTCATTGGCAAAGTAAATGTGTAAATTAATATCATTAGATAATAGAAGCAAGTATTGTGTACTTGCTTCTATTATCTATAAGAATGACTAGAATTAGATGTATAATAATACAAATATGTTATAATTAGTATTATAATAAATAGATGTTTAGGAGGAGATGTGATGGCTAACATACAAAAACAATTAGAAGATTTTCATGACGAAATTAAATTGGGGAGACTAAAAGAAAATGCGGAATTAAGAGACAAAAGAGATAAAATAACCAAAAAAGTTAAGAACGGATTAGAAGAATATTTTGAAGATAATAATATGGACATACCATCAATAGAGTTTATAGATCAAGGGAGTTATGCAATTGATACAGGGATTAAGCCAACAGATGGCAACTATGATATTGATGAAGGAGTAATTATTTCTCTAAATAAGGAAGATTATGAGGACAATCCAACTAAGTTTAAAGAAATAGTAAGAGATATTATGCTAACTCATACAAGTACAGAACCTAAAATAAAAAAACCTTGTGTAACAATAACTTATTCTGAAAATGAAGAGCCAAAATACCATGTGGACTTACCAATATATTTAAAGTCATCTGATGATGAAAACTTATATTTATCTTGGGGAAATGAGACTTCAAAGACTAACAAAGATTGGATATTTTCAGACCCAGAGGGATTAAATAACCATATAAAAAATTCTTTTTCAGGTGACGATAAAAAGCAATTTAAAAGGATTGTAAGGTATCTAAAAAAATGGAAAGATAAAGTGTTTGCAAGTGAAACAAGTGATGGAACTCCTCCTAGTATAGGGATTACACTTATTGCAGCGGATAAATTAATTCCTGTAAAGGAAACAAATGCAATAACTGGAAGAGAAGAATACAATGATTTAAAATCAATGAAATGTCTAGTTGATGATATAAAATCTTTATTTTCATACAAATATTGTATAGATGAAGAAGAGTTTTTATATACAATTGAGTATAAACTACCAGTAGGAAATCAAGGCGATGTATTTTCAAAGATGACTAATAAGAAAATGAATTCTTTTTATAATAAGGTAGTTAAATTACAAACGGCGTTAAAGTATGCAATAGATGAACCAGATCCTACAAAGGCTTGTAAAGAGTTAGTAAAATATTTTGGTGATGATTTAAAGATACCAGAATCGGCAGAAAATAGATATAAAACAGTAGGAGCAAGTAGTGCCCCTGCATCTAACTTTGCATAGGTGGTGGTAGTATTATTGAAATAAAATTAAGAGAAAAGAAGTATTTAGAAAATATTGAAAAACAAAAAGAAAGTGTATATACATTTGATTTTATTCTAAGAAATGAAGATAGAATTCCCTTAATAATGTATATAAATAAAAAGAGATTTCCTTTTGAATTGCCAATTATAATATTAGATACAAGTAAACGAAAATATGTACCAGATATACCGCATATCAGTTCGGATGGCTATATTTGCTACTTAGATAAGGAAGGTATTGTTTGGAGTGATGATACAGAAAAGATTTTAGACTTCATATTTGAAAGAATAGAATCTATATTCTTTCAAAATGAATCTATTGAGGGAATTCATAGGGAGTTTCAATATTATTTTTCAGAAATACCTAATAAAGAATATGCTTATTCATATATATCAGAAAGTAGTGAGACGAGACGGGTTAAGTTATGTATTGACAATAAAAGTAAAAGGAACTTTTTCTTTGATAGCAATGATACTAAAGAGGAAAAGATAGATAAAAAACAATTTATTAATGCAATTTATATACCATTTTCGAAAACATTGGATATATATGTGCCTAATGAACGAAAATTTTGGAGTGCAAAAGAAATTTCGGAATTGGTTAGAAGATGTGTATTACGAGATAATATTGAGTTGATTAGACGATTAACCAAGGAAAATAATCAAAGTTATTATCTTTTAGATATTATGTTACAAGGTGATCAAAATGTATTAATAGGGTTAAAATATGATAACAAATCCAATAAAGAAATTGTACCTATTTTAGAGGCTGAAGATGATTCTAAAATAACTCCAATATATATTGAAAGAGTAGATGATAAAAAAGCACTAGTTAGAGGTGGTGCGATTACTAATGGAGATGAATTTAAAATATTAGTAATAGGTTGTGGTTCTATAGGTAGTGATACAATTTTTCAATTAACAAGGTCAGGTTTTAAGAATATAACTATTGTGGATAAGGATTTCCTTAGTCAAAATAATATTTATAGACATTTTCTAGGAAAGTCAAGAGGCGAAAAGAATACTTCGAAAGTAAAGTTAATGAAAAAGGAATTAGAAAATAGATATGACGAATTAGATATTCAGGCGTATGAGTATAATATTTTTGATATGTTAGAAAAAAAGGAAATAAGATTAGAAGAATATTCTTTAGTTATATCCGCTATAGGTGATGTGAACTCAGAGAGACTATTGAACAAGTATATTATTAAAGCAAAAGTACCAGTGATCTATACTTGGGTTGAGGCTTATGGTATTGCAGGACATGCGGTGTTTATTAATAAAAAAGGATGTTACAATTGTTTGTTTACAGAGGAATTAATGTGTAAGGTTAATTTCGCTGGTAAAAGCAATGTTCCATATGTTAAAAATTTTGGAGGATGTTTAGGTACATATACTCCATATGGCAGTATGGATTCAATGCAAACTGCTATAATTGCAACAAAGTTAGCGCATGATTTTTTAATTAAGCAAAACTGTGAAAATAGGGTATTTTCTTGGAAAGGAAATATAGATGATTTTTTACTTGACGGACATTCAGTAAATGACAGTTTCTATAATTTTAATTGTGGATTAGGGGAAAGAGATGATGTACGGTTAGAGGGATGTGTTTATTGTAATGATTAGTATTGATTATAAGGATTATTGTATAAAAATTAATGATAATGTTTTAGCGATAATGAGTAAATATATCCAATGTAAAAGTAAATATGAGAGTGGAGGAATATTAATAGGCTCTATTCTTATAGAGGGAAAAACGATAGAGATAAATGATTGTACTGAACCAATAGATGGAGATAAATCAAGCCGATATGGATTTTATAGATGCAATAAGCATAATGAACTTTTAGAGGATAAATGGATTGAGAGTAATTATATAAAAATGTATCTTGGTGAATGGCATACACATCCTCAATCTAGACCAACTCCCTCATATATAGATAAACAGTCTTGGAAAAAACTTGTTAAGAGAAGCATTACAGAAAGTCCAATAGTTATATTTCTTATAATAGGAATCGAAACTATAGAACTTTGGATAGGAAATAAAAGTGATAGTAAATTAGAGAGGTTAGGGAGTTATGAATTCTAAAATATTACAGCAAATTATTGAGTTAATAAAAGAAAATCGTTTGAATGGTATTATATTGTTATTGATATTAATAGCATTAATAGCGTTGGGTATTATATACAGACATAGTAAAATAACACAAAAGGTTATAAACATATTTGAAAATATCTTTTTCCCTTATATCAAAAAAGATAGGATTATCCTTGAAGTATTCACAAAAAAGGATGCTAATTCAAAAGGTATAGAGGATAAATACTCAATTGGAGGATTTAAAAAGATAACTATTAATAAAAAAGAGAGTTTTGATAATACAAATTGGATAAATGAAAATAATCTCCAAAAATTCATCAATAAACAAGAAAAAATAATGAGAAAAGTAAGAAAAGGTAGCAAAAAAAATGATTCGCTTGCATATTTGGGGTTTCCACATATACCAATAGGTTTTATGGATGGTTATAATTTCTCGGATACGGATAATGTTATTTTATATGAATATGATGGAGCAATAGGAAATAATCCTGATAAGGAGTTTTTTGAACTTAAAAAATCATATAATAGTGATCTTCAACTACAAACTAATTATGAAAATTATGAGTTGACGGGTGATGAAATAATTTTAAAGGTAGAGCAATCATTTGATATAAAGGATGATGAAATTAAAAGTGTGGTAGGTGATTTAGATGTAATAAACTTATCAAACAAAGATAGAAAGAGATGGGGGATTAAAAGTTATTCAGATGTTGATAAATTTGCTAAAGAATTTGAAAAAATATTAAGTTGGGCAAAGAATAAAGGGATTAAAAAAATTCATTTAGTTATGACAACACCTGTATCATTAACTTTCACATTAGGACAAGTGGTAGCACACTATTCACCAGATATAGTGATATATAACTATAATAATGCTAAATATGATTGGTCTGTTGATGTGAAGCAGAGAATAGTAAAAATGATTAGTTAGATAAACCTATATATACTAGATGTGAATGTTAAGTTGTGAATAAAACTATAGAAGATATGACAAGAGAAGAATTAGTATAGCAAAAAGTATTTGCTTTAAATAGTTGTATTGTTATAACTGAAATAGTAACCAGAAAAGCGCAAGTGAGTTAAATGAATAAAATTTCAATGGGAGTTTTTGGAATAATTATATGAACATTATTGAGTTAAGAGAATTTTAAAAAATTCAGAAGATAAATAAGAATAAAAAATAGACTAAATGAAATAGTATAATATATCCTTAGAAAAGAAAATAACTTATATAATTAGTGTTTAAACTAATCATATAAGTTATTTTCAATTTTAAACTATATAGATTATGTAATATAGTAATTCAAAGTTTATAATTAGAATTGAGTGTACAGTATGAAAAGTGTAAAATAATTTATAAACAAAAGTGGAGTAAGGTATTTATGGTAGGAGTTATTGTAGTTAAATCAAAGAAAGGGTGAGTATTATGGATTGTGTAAAGGAGATTCAAGAAGAGAATCAATGGATAGTTAATCCAGATATTCTTTTTAGAGATTTATTAAATAAGATGCATAATGATAGAGAGGATATGGGAAAAGAATATACAATAAGTGAAATAACAAATAAATTAGATAGAATAAATAAACAGAAAAAAATTATAGAAAACGAGAGTTCGTATGATACTGCAAAGAAGGTTATGTTTAGTGAAAGAAATGGTAGAGATTATTTCTTATTTAATAATAGAGAGAAACAAGATAAATTAACGAAAATAGTCAGGAAAAAGAAAAAGGATTTAGATGGGAATTGTATAAAGATGAAAAAGTAAGTATTAATCCTAAGTATAGAATGAGAATAATTGCTGGAAATAATGAAAAAAGATTTTATGATATGTGTAAAGATAATTTGCTAAGTGAGTTATTGAGAGGTAAAAAGAGTTTTTATAGTGATGGTATTGACGATAATAAAGTAAGTATATCTGTTGACAATAGTATTGAGATTGGAGATAAAAAAATATTAATAGAAATAGATTCTGGAAATATGGCTAAGTTAATAGTTGGACAGTATACTTTGTTGAATATATTATGTAATTCTATTGAAAAAAGTAATATTGTTTTCATTGTAATACATTATTATAAAGATTATAATACAAAAAGAACTGAGAAGAATCTAAAGTTAGTTTCAAAGGCTGTATTCAATGATAATGGTATTAGATTTAAGGTTTTTAATATTAAAGAATTCGAAAAAATTTGCAAAAAAAATAAAGGAAATAAAGACAGTTTTATAAAGCAACTTTTAAGTTAGAGAGTGAACTTAAGTGATAGAAGCAAGTTAAATTGTATAGTATTTATTTATGAGAATAAAAAAATCATATATACATGTATAAATGCTACAGGAAGGTTAGAAACGGCAGATTTATCAGTAGAATTGTTAATAACAGAGGATATTAATAAAGCTAAAGACCTAGCAAATCAGCTAAGTGAACTGAATTCAATAAGACAAGAATTAACTAAAGAAAGCTCTGAAAAAATCATTAGAAAAATAGAAAATGAAAAAAAGAAAGAAGAAAAGGTCATAGTAGTATATGATGATAGTATACACGAAAGCATTGCCGGAATAGTAGCAGGAAGAGTAAAAGAAAAATATAACATGCCTTGTATAGTTCTAACTAAAGGCAAGGAAATGCCAAAAGGATCTGCAAGATCAATAGAGACCTATAATATATTTGAGGAGCTTAGTAAATGTAGTGAACTTATAGAAAAGTTTGGCGGACATCCAATGGCTGCAGGATTATCTATTAAGGAAGAAAATATAATTTTATTAAGAAATAAGTTAAACAATATATGTAAGCTATCAGATGAGGATATAATTCCTACTGTTAAAATAGATTCGCCTCTTGAATTAATTTACTTAAATGAAAACTTAATAAATATTATTGAAAGCTTAAGACCCTTTGGAAAAGGAAACCCCAGTCCTTTGTTTGCTGTTAAAAATGTTAGTATAGAAAGACTCTGGTTACTAGGAAAAGAAAAGAATTTTTTGAAGCTTAGATTTAAATTTGAAATTAATAAAAGATTCTTATATATAGATGGAGTGAGTTTTGATAAATTTGAAGCTTTTAAAGAAGAAGTTATAAGCAAATATGGAGAAGAAGAATTTATTAGAGCTTGTGATAGTAGTTATATAAATTTAAAAGCAGATATAATTTATTATCCAAATATAAATGAATTTAATGGCAATAGAAATATTCAACTTATGATAAAACATATAAGAATCAATTAAATAGGAGTTGTCTTAAAGTGATTATCATCATATTAAGACAACTCCTTGTTACTTAAAGTAATATAAAATTACATTCATATAAGTATAAGTAACATTAAAATGGCTTTACAAGTAAAACTATTTTATTCCGTTTTCGTATTGCGCTACCATTCTTTTAACCATTTCCCCACCAACACTTCCGCATTGTTTTGAAGATAAATCTCCATTGTAATCAGAGAAAGGTACTCCCATTTCGTTAGCTACTTCATTTTTGAATTTAGCTAATCCTTTTTTAGCTTCAGGTATTAAAACTCTATTATTATTATTATTAGCCATAATGTTTACACCTCCTTTTCATCTTTGTAACTATAGCTTGTGCAAATTTTTTGTGAATATTATATGTAACTAAAGGAAATTGGACATAATAGTGGAAAACAAATCTTTATAATCTTAAAAGAATATTTAAAATAAATAATAGACAAATTATTTTGAATAACAATTAAATTGTCTTGAATAATATGATATTATTTAAGAGGAAAAAAGTTAAAATAATTAATGGTTAACAATTGTTAATCAAACAAGTGGGGTGTTTTTAATGAATAAATATAAGATAATAATGACTGGAGGAGGAACAGCAGGACATGTTACTCCTAATTTGGCTTTGGTTCCAAGGCTGAAAGAAGAAGGTTTTGAAATAAAGTATATAGGAAGTAAGGATGGAATTGAAAAAGAAATAATAAAAGATGCAAAAATACCTTATTATGAGATTTCATCAGGAAAATTAAGAAGATATTTTGATATAAAAAACTTTACAGATCCTTTTAAAGTAATGAAAGGTGTAATGGAAGCAAATAAAATTTTGAAAAAAGAAAAGCCTAATATAGTATTTTCAAAAGGCGGTTTTGTTGCTGTACCAGTTGTTATTGCAGCTTCAATGAGAAAGATTCCAGTTGTTTCCCATGAGTCAGATTTGACTCCAGGACTAGCAAATAAGTTATCTTCACCGTTCTGTTCCAAGCTTTGTGTTACATTTAGAGAAAGTTTAAAGTACATTAAAGACGATAAAGGAATATTAACAGGTACACCTATAAGAAAAGAAATATTAAGTGGAAGTTCAAGGCAAGGAAAAGAAATCTGCGGATTTAAAGATAATAAAGAAATCTTGCTAGTTATAGGTGGAAGTTTAGGTGCTAAAAGCATTAATGATGAAGTAAGAAAAATATTAAAAAAATATTAGAAACTTTTAATATTATTCATATATGTGGAAAAGGAAATTTAGATCAGAATTTAAGTGGATTTAATGGTTATGTTCAATACGAATATGTTAAAGATGAGCTTCCTCATTTGTTAAAGGCTGCAGATTATGTAATATCAAGGGCTGGAGCAAATGTTATATTTGAATTGTTAGCATTAAATAAGCCAACTCTTTTAATACCATTATCAAAAAAATAAGTAGAGGAGATCAAATTCTTAATGCTAAATCTTTCGAAAAAGAAGGTTTTTCACTAGTATTAGATGAAGATGAAATGATGGAAAATGAAAAAATACTTTTAGCTAAAATTAAAGAATTAACAGAAAATAGAAATATATTAATAAAAAATATGAAAAATAGTGGAATTACTAATGGTGTTGAGGCGATTTTGGCAGTAATAAGAAAAAGTATGGAGTTAAATAAATGAAACAAGCTATCTTTTATTAGAAAAGGATATATTCAACTAATATGACCTGTATAAAACTTGCAAAAAAAAATAGTGTTATATAATAAAATAGTAAGTAAAAAAATAGGTAATATATGTCCAAAGAGCTGACTTAATTAAGTCAAAAGATGAGGTGATGTAATTATGAAGAAAATCTCTATTATTTATTGGAGTAATGGGGGAAATGTTGAAGTTCTTGCAAATTCAATTGCAGAGGGAGCAGAAAATGCTGGTGCGGATATAAATGTTAAATATGTTTATGATGCAACAATAGAAGATGTAACAGAAGCTGATGCAGTTGCATTTGGAAGCCCATCAATGGATAATAACAGAATTGAACAACATGAGATGGAACCATTTATTAATCAATTCAAATTGTTACCAAATAATCAAAAGAAAATAGTTTTATTTGGATCATATGGATGGGATGATGGAAAGTTTATGGTCGATTGGGTTCAACGTATGAAGGATTATAACTTTAATGTTATAGGACACATCGCCGTTAAAGAATCGCCAAGTGATGAAGAGCTATTAAAGGCAAAAAATCTTGGTGAGGAATTAACTAAATAGATTTTTAGAAGAGAAAGAATCAATTAAATACTTATATAGGGGTTAGGTATTTAAACTTAATTAAAGAGATTTAATCTTTTCTTACCAAACAATTTACTCTTAGTTTAAATACAGAAAATAATTCTGTATTTAGTGTAGTTATAAAATTTTATATATAAGGAAGAGAGGTCAAATACGATGAGAAAAATGAAAACTATGGATGGTAATACGGCTGCGGCTCATATATCATATGCTTTCACAGAAGTAGCTGCTATATTCCCAATCACTCCATCATCACCAATGGCTGAACATGTTGATGAATGGGTAGCACAAGGAAGAAAAAACATATTTGGTCAACCTGTTAAGGTTATGGAAATGCAATCAGAAGCAGGAGCAGCTGGTGCTGTTCATGGATCTTTACAAGCAGGTGCATTAACAACAACATATACTGCATCTCAAGGTTTATTATTAATGATCCCAAATATGTACAAGATTGCTGGGGAAATGCTTCCAACAGTATTCCACGTATCAGCAAGAGCTTTAGCAACATCTTCATTAAGTATATTTGGAGATCATCAAGATGTTATGGCTGCAAGACAAACTGGTTTTGCAATGCTTGCAGAAGGATCAGTTCAAGAAGTTATGGATTTATCTCCAGTAGCTCATTTAACAGCAATTAAGACAAGAATTCCATTTATGAACTTCTTTGATGGATTCAGAACTTCACATGAAATCCAAAAAATAGAAGTTTTAGAATATGATGAATTAGCTAAATTAGTTGATTACGATGCTTTAGATGCCTTCAGAAAGAGAGCGTTAAATCCAAATCATCCAGTAACTAGAGGTACAGCACAAAACCCTGATATATATTTCCAAACTAGAGAATCAGTAAACAGATTCTACGAAGATATTCCAGAAGTTGTTGAAAGCTATATGGCTGAAATAACTAAGTTAACAGGAAGAGAATATCATTGTTTCGATTACTATGGAGCTCCAGATGCTGATAGAGTAATAATAACAATGGGATCATCAACTGATGTTGTTGAAGAAACTATTGATTATTTAAGTGCAAAGGGAGAAAAAGTTGGGGTAGTTAAAGTAAGACTTTATAGACCATTCTCTGGAGAAAAATTATTAAAAGCAATACCAGCTACAGTAAAATCTATAGCTGTTTTAGATAGAACAAAGGAACCAGGATCAATTGGTGAACCTTTATACTTAGATGTTAAGAGTGTATTCTATGGTAGAGAAAATGCTCCAGTTATAGTTGGAGGTAGATATGGATTAGGTTCTAAGGATCCAAACCCATCACATATAGCTGCGGTATACGCAAACTTAACTAATGAAAATCCAAAGAATGGATTTACAATAGGAATAGTTGATGATGTAACTAATACATCATTAAATATAGAAGAAGATATCGACGCTACTCCAGAAGGAACTAAAGCATGTAAGTTCTGGGGATTAGGATCAGATGGTACAGTTGGTGCTAATAAGAGTGCTATAAAAATCATCGGTGACCATACAGACATGTATGCTCAAGGATACTTCTCATATGATTCTAAGAAATCTGGTGGTATAACAGTATCACATTTAAGATTTGGTAAGAAGCAAATTAAGTCACCATATTTAATTGATAAAGCTGATTTCGTAGCATGTCATAATCAAGCTTATGTTTATAAATATGATGTATTAGAAGGATTAAAGAAGAATGGTAAGTTCTTATTAAATACAATTTGGACTCCAGAAGAAGTTAATGAAAAGTTACCAGCTTCAATGAAGAGATTTATAGCAGAAAACAATATTGATTTCTATACTTTAAATGCTGTTAAGATAGCACAAGAAATTGGGCTTGGTGGAAGAATCAATATGATAATGCAAGCTGCATTCTTTAAAATTGCTAATATCATTCCAGTTGAAGATGCTGTTAAATACTTAAAAGATGCTGTTGTTAAGTCATACGGTAAAAAAGGTGAGAAAGTTGTCAATATGAACTATGCTGCTATAGATAAAGGTGTTGAGTCTATAGTTAAGATAGAAGTTCCTGCTGATTGGAAAGATGTTGTTGATGAAGTTAAGGAAGAAAGAAAAGATGTACCAGATTTCATCAAAAATATAGTTGAACCAATAAATGCACAAAAGGGATTTGACCTAACAGTTTCACAATTATCAGAATTAGCTGATGGTACATTTATGCCAGGTACTGCTGCATATGAAAAAAGAGGTATAGCTATAAATGTTCCAGAATGGCAACAAGACAAATGTATTCAATGTAATCAATGTGCATATGTATGTCCACATGCTGTTATAAGACCATTCTTATTAAATGAAAATGAAAAAGAAAATGCACCAGAATCAATGAAAATTGTTCCTGCAAAGGCATTGAAGACAGAAGAACCAACATTCTACACAATTGGAGTAACTCCATTAGATTGTACAGGATGTGGAAACTGTGCTCAAGTTTGTCCAGCACCTGGTAAAGCATTAATAATGAAACCAATGAATACTCAAGAAGAACAAATTGAAGCTTGGGAATATGCAGTTAAAGAAGTTTCACTTAAGAAGAATCCAATGAATAAAAATACAGTTAAAGGAAGCCAATTTGAACAACCATTATTTGAGTTCTCAGGAGCTTGTGCAGGATGTGGAGAAACTCCATATGCTAAACTTGTAACTCAATTATTTGGAGATAGAATGATGATAGCTAATGCTACAGGATGTTCATCAATTTGGGGTGGATCAGTTCCAGCAACTCCATATACTGTAAATAATCAAGGACATGGTCCAGCTTGGGCTAACTCATTATTTGAAGATAATGCTGAATTTGGATTAGGTATGTTCTTAGGAGTTAAGGCTATAAGAGAAAGAATAGCTGACAATATGACTAAAGCTTTAGAAGTTGAAACTTCAGAAGATGTTAAAGCAGTGCTTCAAGACTGGTTAGATCATATGAACAGTGGAGAAGGTACTAGATTAAGAGCTGATAGAGTTATTGCTACATTAACACAAGTTGATGCTGATTATGCAAGAGAAATCTTAAAGGATCAAGAATTCCTAGTTAAGAGATCTCAATGGATATTTGGAGGAGACGGATGGGCATATGACATCGGATACGGTGGATTAGACCATGTTCTTGCTTCAGGAGAAGACGTAAATGTTCTTGTATTTGATACAGAAATTTACTCAAATACTGGTGGTCAATCATCTAAATCAACTCCAACAGCTGCAATAGCTAAGTTTGCTGCAGCTGGAAAGAGAACTAAGAAGAAAGATTTAGGAATGATGGCTATGACATATGGATATGTATATGTAGCTCAAATTTCTATGGGTGCTGACAAGAACCAAACTCTTAAAGCAATTGCAGAAGCAGAAGCTTATGATGGTCCATCATTAATCATTGCTTATGCTCCATGTATAAGCCATGGTATTAAGAATGGTATGTCTAATAGCCAAGATGAAGCTAAAAAAGCTGTTGAATGTGGATATTGGGGATTATACAGATATAACCCAACTTTAGTTGGAACTAAGAATCCATTCTCATTAGATTCTAAGGAACCAAAATCTGATTTTAGAGAATTCTTAATGGGTGAAGTAAGATATGCATCACTTGCAAAAGCATTCCCAGAAGCTGCTGATGCTTTATTTGAAAAGACAGAAAAAGATGCTATGGAAAGATTAGCAAACTATAAGAGATTAGCACAACAACAATAATATTTATAATAAGGAACTGCCTTTTGGCAGGTCCTTATTTTTACTTTTTTATTAATAATTAGCGAAACATAAAATATTTTAATATTTTACTTTTAATTTTTGCTAATTAAGGGTAGAATTAAATAGAATCATATCTATGAAGGAGGATTATTAGAATGGATAATGAAAATAAATGTGGATGCCATGATGAAGAAAAAGAATGTGGATGTGGCCATGATCATGAACATCATCATGACGAAGAATGCGGATGTGGAGAAGATCATCATGAACATTTTGTTGTAGATTTAGAAGACGAGAATGGAAATGTTGTATCATGTCAAATTATAGACGCTTTTGAATTTGAAGAAAATGAATATATTTTAGCTCAAGATCCTAATGAAGATTCAGTATACTTATTTAGATCAAATGAAGATGGAGAATTAATAATTCCAGAAGAAGAAGAATTTGATAGAGTATCAAAATTCTACAGTGAAGATTTAGCTGAATAATCATAAAAGTGCCTTTTAGGCACTTTTTTTATTTGTCATTTTATATTAATAATGATATATTTTTAATATATTACTTAAGAAATAAGGTGTTAAAATGAACTATGCAGATTTACATATTCATTCAAATTATTCAGACGGTAACTTGGCACCGGAACAAATTATAAATTTAGCTCAAAAAGCGGGAGTGAAAAGTATATCTATAACAGATCATGATTCAATATCCTCCCAATATGTTATTAATAATGAATATGAAGATATAAATATAATACCTGGAATAGAGCTAAGTACTGAATATGAGGATCTAGAAATTCACGTATTAGGATATTTTATTAATATAAATGATATAGACTTAATAAAAACCGTAGAACAGCTAAATAAATCTAGAATAGAAAGAGTCGAGGAAATACTTTTTAAATTAGAAAAAAATAACATCCATATTACTTTAGATGATTTAGCAGTTGATATAAAATCTACTATAGGAAGAGGGCATGTTGCCAATGCTATGGTTAAGAAAGGATACTTTGATAATTATAAAAGTGCATTTTCTAGTTTTTTGGTAAAGGGAAAACCTGCTTATGTAAAAGGATGTAAGTTAAGCTATAAAGAGGCTATAAAAATAATAAATAACTCAGGTGGGATATCAGTATTGGCTCATCCAGGACAAATTTATAAAAAAATAGTTGTAGAAAGTATAATTAAAGATTTGAAATTCTATGGATTAAAAGGTATTGAAGTATATCATCCAAGTCATTCGAGAGAACAATCAAATGATTTTTATAATTTATGTAAGAAATATAAATTATTAATAACAGGAGGTAGTGATTATCATGGAAAAGACTGCCATAACGAAAATTTCATAGGAAGCTATGGAATAGATAAAGATTTGCTAAATAAATTAATAAATTATAGAAGATAATTGGGGGAAGAGTAATGAATTTATCTAACAAGGCTAAAGAAATAAATCCATCTATAACATTGGAAATTACAGCAAAGGCAAAAGAGTTGAAAGAATTAGGGGTTGATGTCGTAAGTTTTGGAGCAGGAGAACCAGATTTTAACACTCCAGAAAATATTATAGAAGCAGCTATAAAAGCAATGAAGGATGGAAAAACTAAATATACTCCAACAAGTGGAATTTTAGATTTAAGAAAAGCTATATGTAAAAAGTTAAATAAAGACAATGATTTAAATTATGAACCAAATCAAATAGTAGTATCAACTGGAGCTAAACAATCTTTAGCAAATGCATTTACGGCAATATTAAATAAAGGTGATGAAGTTATAATAGCAACTCCTTATTGGGTAAGTTATCCAGAACTAATCAAATTATCTGATGGAGTACCTGTGATTCTTAAAACCATTAAAGAAAATGATTATAAGTATACAATTAACGAATTGAGATCTTCAATTACAAGGAATACTAAGGCCATAGTAATAAATAGCCCAAATAATCCAACTGGAAGTATTTATACCAAAGAAGAATTATTTGAAATAGCAGAATTTGCAAAAGAAAATAATTTAATAATAATTTCTGATGAGATATATGAAAAATTAATATATGATAATGAAAAACACATAAGTATTGCATCAATATCAGAGGATGCCTATAATAGAACAATAGTAATTAATGGTTTATCAAAAGCGTATGCTATGACTGGATGGAGAATTGGATATTCGGCTTGCAATAAAGAAATAGCAAAATTAATGAGTAGTGTGCAAAGTCATGTTACATCAAATATAAATTCAATATCTCAATATGCCGCAATCGAAGCATTAAGTGGGCCAAAAGAAAGCATAAATATAATGATAAAGGAATTTGAAAAAAGAAGAAATTATATGATTAATAGGCTTAAGCAAATTAATGATTTATCAATAATAGAGCCTAAAGGGGCTTTTTATATAATGATTTGCATTGATAAATATTATAATAAATCAATTAATAATGAAAAGATAAAATCATCTTTGGATTTTTCAAAAAGTATCTTAGAAGAAGAAAAGGTAGCAGTAATACCAGGAGTTGCTTTCGGTCTAGATAATTATATAAGATTGTCTTATGCTACGTCTATGGAAATAATTGAAGAAGGATTAAATAGGCTGGAAAGATATTTAAAAAAATTAAAATAGAAAGATTAAGGCACTTAAAAAAATAGGTGCCTTAATTTTTTAGTTGAAATAATATTATTTATAGCTTTTAAGTCAAATCAATTATGAATTTGTTTAAATATAAGGATTTATAGTATATAATTAATAATGAAGCATTTTAGGAGGAATTATAATGGAAAAATTGGCAATATTCGATGTGGATTATACTATAACAAAAAAAGAAACCTTAATGCAATTATTTAAATACGTTATTATGAAAGATATAAAAAATATTAGATTTCTTCCAAGAGCATTATATAGTGGTTTTATGTATTCAATAAACATATATGATGAAAAGAGAGTGAAAGAAAGTTTTCTTAAATTTATAGAAGGAATAGAAGAAAAAGATTTAGCTCTACTAGTGAAGAATTTTTATAAAGATGTTTTAGAAAAAAATTTATATGAAGATGCTATAAAAATGATGAAAAATTTAAAAAGTAAAGGTTATAAGGTGTATTTAATATCTGCATCTCCTGAATTCTATTTAAGGGAGTTTTATGCGATAAAGGAAGTAGATATGATAATAGGAACAAGATTTACTTTAGAAAGTGGAAAGTTTATAAGAAAAATGCAAGGTGAGAATTGTAAAGGAGAAGAAAAAGTTAAAAGATTAAAAGAAGTTCTAGAAAAAGAAAATATAGAAGTTGATTATAAAAATTCTTATATGTTTTCTGATTCCTTATCTGATAAACCATTATTAGATCTAGTTGGTAATGCATATTTAATAAATTTTAGAAAGAAAAATACTTTTGAAGTATTAAGATGGAAATAATGAGGAGGAAGACTTGATGGAAGCTATTTTAGATTATTATTTAGAAGATGGACATTTGGAAAGTATAAAAAATTATACTGCAGATTCAGTAGAAAGAGATAGAATTATATATGAGGTTATAAGAGTAATAGATAGAGTTCCATTGTTTTATGAGGATCATATAAAAAGATTAGAATCTTCTTTTAGGCTAATGGATAAGAATTTTTCTTATAAATACGATAAAATTAAAGACTATTTAATTAGTCTTATTGAAGGTAATAATATAGATTTTGGAAATATTAAATTAACTTTCGATATAAAAACCGATACTATGAAAGTATTTAGTATAAAGCATAGTTATCCTAGTGATGATCTTTATAAAAGCGGAGTAAATACTATACTTTATCACGGAGAAAGAAAAATCCTAATGCTAAAGTAGTTGATAGTAATTTTAGAGAAAAAGTAAATAATGAAATAATAAAAGCTAATGCTTTTGAAGCAATACTAGTTAATTCTAATGGATTTATAACAGAAGGAAGTAAATCAAATATATTTATGATAGAAAATGGAGTATTATATACTTCACCTTTAGAAGATGTTTTGCCAGGAGTCACAAGAGGGAGAATCATATCATTAGCTAAAAGCTTAGGAATAGGATTTGAAGAAAAAAAGATAAATTTTAAAGAAGTAGATAATTTAAATGCTATGTTCATATCAGGAACATCTCCTAAAATATTGCCTATAGCTAAAGTTGATAATATAACTTTAGATGTAAATAATGATATAATGCAGAAGTTAATTAAGGGATTTAATGAAGAAATAATTATATATATAAATAAATTTAGATAAAGAAACAATAAAATATTGTTGTTTTCAAATAAAATTAAATACTATTCAAATATATTTTAA
>NZ_ASRV01000221.1 GCF_000401215.1 Clostridium sartagoforme AAU1
CAAATATATTTTAAATTATGGTATTATTAAATTATTGGATTAATAATATAAAATTTGGAAGGTGTATGATAATATGGGGGAAAATCATAATAGTATTAGTTCTATAGATGGAAGTGTTTATGTTAAAAATAGGGAGATAATAGTAAAAAATCCAGAAAATAATGGTAAGCTTGCAATTATTTCTCCACCTTCACGAGGAGAATTATATATAAATGAAAAAAGAATAAATAAACCCCATAGCATAAGTGAAGATGACTACATAGAATTTAAGGAGTTTAGAGAGCAAGGACAAAGAATTATAGATATAAGTTTGAATGAAGATAAAACAGAAGCTTATATTTCGATAACATATAAAAAAGAAATCGTATATTATTTAAAAGATATAGAGGTAAGTAGTAACTTAATTTTAGATATAGAAGCTAAAGAAGAAGCTGAACCTCCAATAATAAACGAAAGTGAGCTAAATAATGAGTTAAAAAAGGTTAGAATATCTTATGGAATTGATAATGATGCTATAAAGTATATAGCAAGTAGTGGAAATGTTTACCGAAAGATAATAGCTAGAGGGATAAAGGCTAAAGAACCAATTGAAGATAGTATAAAAATATTTTTTAACTCTAGTAATAAAATAAAAATAGATGACGATGTAGAAAAAGTTGATTATAGAGATTTTAATTTTATAGTAAGTGTTAAAGCTGGTGAAGTTTTAGCCGAAATTATAAAAGGAGAAAATGGTGTTGATGGAAGAAATGTTTTTTCAGAAAAGATACCAGGAAAAGAAAAGAAAAAAATTGTTTTTTCAGCAGGACAAGGTTCTAAGTTAAAAGATAATTTAATAATTTCAACTATAGATGGAAAACCATGCTTTGATAAAGGAAAAGTATGGGTTGAACCAATGTATGTATTAAATAAAGATGTTACAATTTCTACAGGTAATATTAAATTTCCTGCTAATGTTCAAATAAATGGTAAAGTAACAGAAGGAATGAGTGTATATTCTGAAGGAAGTGTTCTTATAAAAAATGGAGTATTTAGCGGATTTATTGAAGCAAAAGACACATCTGAAATTAAAGGGAATATAGTTAGTTCTATTATTGATATAGGAGGTAAAGACTTAATTAAAGAAAAACGAATTAAGGAATTAAGGGAATTAAAAGATTATTTAAAATCATTAATAAATAATATAGTATATCTTAAAGATCATAATTTTGTTCAAAATAATGTAACATATGGAATGATAATTAAGTCATTAATAGAAACAAAATATAAGAATATCCCAAAAGTTTGCATTAAGATTATTTCACATACAATGCAAGATGATTGTCATAATTCACGAGTTGTTAAGTTAGTAAAAGAAAAGCTCATAGGAGCAGCTCCTAGTAATATAAAAAATATAAACGAATTAGATGAAATAATGTTTGAATTAGATAAGGAAATAGAGGATCTTGAGAAAGAGGTTGTAATAGCTTCCGACTTAATAATAGAATATGCTCAAGAATCTCAAATAAATGTTATGGGAAATATAAATATAACAGGAAAAGGGCTATTTACTAGTAAACTATATGCATCTTGTAATATTAATTTTTTAAAAGGAAATTCAGTGTGTAGGGGTGGTCACTTAAAAGCAGGCAAGCTAATTAAAGCTTCTATTATAGGAAGTGAATCAGGGGTAGTTACAAGCTTGGAAGTTGAGAAGGATGGAGAGATAAATGTAGATATTGCGTATCATAACACTATTTTTATTATAGGAAATAAAAAATATATTCTAGAAAAGCCATCAAAAAATGTACATGCTTACATAGAAAAAGATGGAAGTTTAAACGTAGAAAAATTACTTCTATAGGAGGAAAGAGAATGAAGGAGATAAAAATATTAGTCTTTAAATTAGGTAATGAATTTTATGCTACAGACATAATGGAAGTAGAAAGAATTTTAGGCTATGAAGAGCCTACTGCATTGCCAGATTCACCAAGCTTTTTAGATGGTGTAATCAACTATGAAAATGGAGTTTTACCTATTATAAATCTTGTTAACAAATTTAAATTAAAAATAGAAAATAGTATAGACAAGAAGATTATAGTGGTAAAAAGAAATGTAGGAAAATTTGGAATATGCGTGGATAGTGTTAGTGAAGTTCAAAGTATATTAGAAGAAGAAATAAATAATCCAGAGAGTCTTTCAACCTTAATATCAAAAAGATATATAAAGGGGTTAGTAAAAAACATAATAATATAATTATTATGTTAGATTTAGAAAAAATATTAACGATAGAAGAAGAAGAGATTATTTTTCAGGGGTGACAAATTTGGAAGATAAAAAAGAGGTTAGAGTTGGAATAGCTGATGCTGCAGTTGTATCTACCCCAGACAGGCTAATAACTTTGGGACTTGGATCTTGTGTTGGTATAGCATTATATGATAAAGAAAAAAAATAGCAGGACTAGTTCATATAATGTTACCAGATAGCACACAGTTTAAAAATATAGTAAATCCATTTAAATATGCAGATTTAGGAATTGAAAAATTATTATCAGAAATGATATCTCTTGGATGTAGAAAAAATAATATTATATGCAAAATAGCAGGTGGAGCATCTATGTTTAATTTTCCAGATAAGAAAATAATAAGTGATGTAGGTAAAAGAAATAGTCTTGCAGTTGTAGAAATGCTAAATAAACTATCTATCCCGATAATAGCTGAAGATACAGGTGGGAACAAAGGAAGGACTATGATTTTAGAAAGCGAAGATGGTGCAGTAACAATTAAAAGTATAGGAAGTGGACTAAAAAGGCTATAGGAGGTGGATGCACTATTTTGGTACATAATGACTTGAAGAATAGACGAGATATAATTTTAATAGGAGCATCAACAGGTGGACCAAATGCAATTGAAAAAGTTATTTCAGGATTAACTACAGACTTGAATATATCAGTTTTAGTAGTTCAACATATGCCAAGTGGTTTTACAAGAGCCTTTGCAGAAAGATTAAATAAAAAATGTCAGTTGAATGTTTTAGAAGCTAGTAATGGTATAAAAATAGAAAAAAACAAAATATATATTGCGCCAGGCGGTTATCACATGATAGTAGAAAGAGGTGGCATTATAAGGCTTAATCAAGAGCCACCAATTTGGGGGGTAAGACCTGCTGTAGATAAATTGTTTATATCAGCATCTAGTATATATGGAAATAGAATTATATCTGTTGTGCTTACTGGCATGGGAAAAGATGGTGCAGAAGGAACTGTAGTTGTAAAAATGAACAAAGGAATAACTATATCACAGGATGAAAGTAGCTCTATAATTTATGGAATGCCAAAGGTTACATATGAAACTGGATGTGTAGATTATGTACTTTCATTGAATAATATTACAGCAAAAATAAAAAGCTTAGTTAATGCGACTTAGGAGGATATATGGACTTTACAGAGTTTCACAATTGGATATATAAAGAGTTCAATATTAATTTAAATGCATATAAGCCAGAACAATTGAATAGAAGAATTGGAAGCTTAATGTCGAGAATAGGAGTAGATTCCTTAGAAAATTATAAAAAACTTTTATTATCAGATAAAGATGAAAGGCAAAGATTCCTAGATTTTATAACCATTAATGTTACAGAATTTTTTAGGAATCCAGAACTATTTAGTGAATTAGAAAATACTTTGAAAAATTATATTTTAGCTAATAATAGATTGAAAGTTTGGAGTGCAGCGTGTTCAATAGGTTGTGAACCTTATAGTATTGCCATGATGTTAAGTGAAATAAATTCAAATGGTAGAAATAACATAATTGCAACAGATATAGACGATACTATACTAAAGAGAGCAAGGCTTGGAGAGTATACACAAGCTGAAATGAAAAACATAAATGAAGAATATAAAAGAAAATATTTTAAAGTAGTAAAAGATAAGTACATAATAGAAAATAAAATAAAATCAATGGTTACCTACAAAAAGCACGATTTGATTTTAGATTATTATGATAAAGATTTTGATTTGATAGTATGTAGAAATGTAATAATATATTTTAAAAATGAAGTAAAAAAAGATATTTTCAAAAGATTTGCAGATTCCTTAAAAAAAGGTGGATTATTATTTGTAGGAGCTACAGAAAGTATTTATAATTATAAAGAGTATGGCTTGGAAAAAGTATCTACTTTTATTTATAAGAAAGTATAAAGGGGTGAAATAAAATGGACGTATCTCAATACATGGGAATGTTTTTAGAAGAATCAATGGATAATTTACAAAATTTAAATGAAGCGCTATTAGATTTAGAACAAAATCCAAATAATATAGATAAGGTGAATGAAATATTTAGAGTAGCTCATACTATAAAAGGAATGGCAGCTACAATGGGTTATAGTAATATAGCTGAATTAACTCATAAGATGGAAGATGTTTTATCAAGGTTTAGAGAAGGAAAATTAAGCGTTACTAGAAATGTAGTTACAGTACTATTTGATTGTTTAGATACTTTAGAAAAAATGGTTAGCAATATAGAAGATGGTAACGATGAAGATGTAGAAATAAAAAATATTATAGAAGATCTAGAAAATGTAGTTAATAATAAGATAGAAGAAAAAGAAGAAGAAGAAGAAGAAATAAACAAAGAAAATATTAATAATTCTACAAAAATTGAATTAAATCAATATGATTTATCAGTAATGAAGCAAGCAAGTGAAAATGGCTTTAATGGAGTTAATATAGAAATAATATTAAGAGAAGATACTTTATTAAAATCAGCAAGAGCATTTTTAATAGTTCAGGAACTTGAAACTCAAGGAGAGATATTAAAATCTTTTCCATCAACAGAAGATATAGAAAATGAACAATTTGATACTGAATTATTTTTTGTTTTGATAACATCTAAGTCTAAGGAAGAAATAGAAGACTTAGTTATGAATATTTCAGAGATCAGAAGTGTGGAAACTTCATATGTGGTTTTAGATGATGCTTTTATAACAGAAAAAAATATCGCTAATAATGAAATAGTAAGTGAATTAGAAAAAATTCATATAAAAGAAGATTTAGTAAAAAATAAAGTTGAAAAACAAGAAAAGAAGAGAGAAAATAATAAAAAAGCTCACCAATCAGTTAGGGTTGATTTGCAAAGAATTGATAAGCTTATGAACATGGTTTCAGAACTTGTTATATACAGAACAAGATTAGAACAAATTGTAATTAATGATAAATCACAAGAACTTATAGAAACTTTAGAGCAAGTTGAAAGAACTACATCTGACTTACAAGACTTGGTAATGAAGATAAGAATGCTTCCTTTAGAAGTTGTATTTAATAGGTTCCCTAGAATGATAAGAGATTTATCAGTAGAACTTAAAAAAGAGATAAATTTTGTTATAGAAGGTGCTGAAACAGAATTAGATAGAACTGTTATAGACGAAATAGGAGAGCCGTTAATACATCTTTTAAGAAATGCAGCAGATCATGGAATAGAAAGTAAAGAAGAAAGAATTGCAAAAGGAAAAGACCCTGTTGGAACAATAAAATTAGTAGCTTATCAAGAAGGAACTAAGGCATTAATAAAGGTAAGTGATGATGGAGCTGGAATAAATCTTGAAAAGGTGAAAGCTAAAGCTGAAAAAGTTGGTATAAATACTGATGGACTTAGTGATAATGATATTAGAAACTTAATATTTGCACAAGGCTTTAGTACTAATACAGTAGTTACAGACATATCAGGACGTGGGGTAGGAATGGATGTTGTTAAAACTAAAATTTCTTCCTTAGGAGGAACTGTAGATGTTATAAGTGAAGAAGGAAAGGGATCAAGTTTTATTATAAAATTACCTTTAACTCTTCAAATAATTCAAGCTCTTTTAGTTAAAGTAGGAAATGAAACTTTAGCAATATCTTTAGGATTTATAGATAGAGTTATAGATTATAAAGAAGAAAATATCAAAAAGACTAATGGAGAAGAAGTAATAGTTTATCGTGATAACATTATACCTCTAATAAGATTAAATGAAAGACTTGGAATTGAAACTACAGAGAGTAAGAAGAAATTCATAATTATAGTTAAGATAGGAGAAAAAACCGTTGGATTACTAGTTGACTCATTATTTGGTCAGCAAGAAATAGTAATAAAGCCTTTAGGAAAAACTTTAAGATCACTAAAGGAATATATAGGAGCTACAATACTTGGAAATGGTTTAGTAACATTGATTCTTGATGTGGCAGCATTGATTTAGAGAGGAGGATTTTTATGGAATACAAAAATTTAACAACCTTTCAATTAGATGCTTTAAGGGAAGTTTCTAACATAGGAGCTGGAAATTCAGCAACAGCTTTATCAATGTTGCTTGGAACCAAAATAGATATGTCAGTTCCAAGTACAAACTTGATAGAGTTTGACGAATTATTTAATAGTTATAAAGAAAATGAAGTTGTAGCTGTATTAGTAAAAGTGCTTGATGATATTCCAGGAAGTATTCTTTATGTATTTGAAAAAGATGTAGCTTTAAACATGATATCAAAAATGATTTCCATTAATGAAGAAACATTGACAGAAATGGGGATATCAGTTATAGGTGAGATAGGCAATATAATATCATCATCTTTTATGAATGCAATTGCAAACTTTACAGGATTAAAGGCAACAGCTTCAGTACCTGCGGTAGCTAACGACATGCTAAGTGCAATACTTGTTTCAACTTTTGTTGAAACAGGTCAGCATCAAGAGTATGTTTTAGATATAGAAACATTATTTATAGGAGAAGGAAGCCACAAGATAGAAGGACATTTCTATTTTGTACCTGCTCCAGGATCATTAGAAAAAATTTTAGAATCACTAGGAATAAGATAATTTGGAGGGATTAAAATGACAAAAGTTTTAATAGTAGATGATGCAGCTTTTATGAGAATGATGATAAAGGATATATTACAAAAAAATGGTTTTGAAGTTGTAGGAGAAGCTTGCAATGGAATAGAAGCAGTAAATTTATATAAAAAAGAAAGTCCGGATGTTGTAACAATGGATATAACTATGCCAGATATGGATGGAATAGAAGCAGTAAAGGAAATTAGAAAATTTGATTCAGCTGCAAAGATTATAATGTGTTCTGCTATGGGACAACAATCAATGGTTATGGATGCAATTAAATCAGGTGCAAAAGATTTCATTGTAAAGCCATTCCAAGCAGATAGGGTGTTAGAAGCAATAAGAAAGGTAGTTGGTTAAAAACTATTTAGGAGGCAAGTTAAATGCAATTTGTAATATTTAAATTAGGGGAAGAGCATTTTGCAGTAGAGACAGACAAAATACTAAGCATAAATGATATGATGACTATAACAAAGGTGCCTAAATCTCCAGAGTATATAAAAGGGTTAATAAATCTTAGAGGAAGTATAAAATCTTTAGTTGATGTTAATTTATTATTAAATATAAAATCAGAAAAAGAACAAAATAACATAATAATATTAAAAGTTGATGAAGAGGAAATAGGCATATCAGTAGATGAGGTTGAAGAAGTCATAGATATAGATGAATATAAATTGCAAAAGCTGGAAACACATAATACTGAAGGATATATAAAGGGAGTAATTGACTTAGAAGGTAGATTACTAACAGTAATAGATATAGAAAAATTATTAAACCACTAAGAAATGAGGGAGAAAAATGGCAGAGGTTTTAAGTCAAAGCGAAATAGATGCTCTTCTTTCTGCCTTATCTACAGGAGATGTTGAACCAGAACAGCTAAAAGAAAAAGAAGAAAAACATAAAATAAAAAAATATGATTTTAGGAGTCCTCAAAAGTTCTCAAAAGACCATATAAGGACTTTAGAAATGGTTCACGATGCTTTTGCAAGAATAATAAGCAATTACCTTTCAGGACAGCTTAGAAAACATGTTAGAGTAGATATTCAAAGTGTAGAGCAGATAACCTATGAAGAGTTTGTTCACTCTATTCCTAATCCCACTATACTGACTATTTTTAAAATGCCGCCACTTCAAGGAAATATATTACTAGAAATGAATCCACAATTTTCATTTCAAATATTAGATATACTTTTAGGAGGAACAGGTGATAGAGAAGAAAGGGCAAAAGAATTTTCTGAAATAGATAAAAATATTTTATCAAATATTACTTCCGAAATGATAAAGTCCTTAATTTTAGCTTGGGATGGTATTTTAGAGGTGAAACCAGAATTTGAAGGGCTTGAAACTAATGCATCAGCCAATCAAACGTTGGCACCTAATGAACCTGTTGCCCTACTTAGTTTTTCAGTTGAACTAGGGAAAAGTACGACATATATGAATTTATGTATTCCATATTTAAGTGTGGAAAAAGTATTAGATAAACTTGTTGTTCAATATTGGTTCAAAACAGATGAATCAGAACTTCAAGATGAGTCAAGAGAAAAGCTTAAGAAAGGCATGGAGCCTGTAGAGGTAAATATGCATGTTCAACTAGGTAAAACCAATATAACCATAGACGATTTTTTAAAGTTAGTTAAGGGAGATGTTTTAGTATTAAATTCTCAATACAGTGATCCTGTAAGAGTTTTTGTAGAAGATGAAGAATGTTTTATAGCAAAGCCTGGGACTATAGGAAAAAATATAGGGATAGAGCTTTTAGATATTATAGATAAGGATGTGATTGAGAATGAGTAATGGGTTTTTATCTCAAGAAGAAATAGACTCATTGTTAAATGGCAGTATGGAAACTCAAGAGCCAGAGCTAATATCAGATATAGAGAAAGATCTGCTTGGAGAAATAGGAAATATTTCTATGGGATCAGCATCAACAGCTCTTTATCAACTTATAAATAAGCAAGTTAATATAACAACTCCTAAGGTTAAAATAACTACCTTAAGAGAGATAAAAAATAATTTTGAGTATCCTAATATAATTTTAGATGTAGAATATGTATCTGGAATAACTGGAAGAAATATATTAATAATGCAAACAACAGATGCAGCAGTAATTGCTAATCTTATGATGGGTGGAGATGGCCAAGTTAATACTACGGAGCTATCAGAATTAGAAGTAAGTGCTGTTCAAGAAGCTATGAACCAGATGATAGGATCAGCAGCAACATCTATGGCAACCATGTTTGCAAGAGAAGTAAATATATCACCTCCAAAGTCAACAATATGGAGAGATATTAATGAAAAAGTATCTGAAAATATTCCGGAAGATGAAGCAATAGTTGAAGTTCGCTTTGATTTGACTATAGAAGGATTACTTCAATCCAATATGATGCAAATACTACCTATAGATACAGCTAAGAAGATTGTATCTATAATGATGGGTGAAGAACAAGAAGTGAGTAAAGAAATAGGTCAAGAAGCAGCCTATGATGGAGATTATAAATCAGAAGAGAAATCTATAAGCACTGTAGAAGCAAAGAAAATAGAAGAAAAGCCTGTGGAAGTGCATGGAGCTAGCTTTGAACCTTTATCACAAGGTATTGTTGGAGAATCACATAAAAATATAGATTTAATACTTGATGTTCCTTTAGAGGTTTCTGTAATTTTAGGAAGAACTAAAAAAAGTATTAAAGATATATTAAACTTAAGTACAGGATCTCTAATAGAATTAGATAAGCTCGCAGAAGAACCAGTAGAAATTCTGATAAATGGTAAAAAAATAGCCTATGGAGAAGTTGTAGTTGTTGACGAAAACTTTGGAGTTAGAATAACAAGTATTGTGAGTGGAGCAGATAGAATAAGATCACTTAAATAATACATATGGATTGTTAAATTATTAATTAATAATTGATAATAGAAATATAGAAAAAACTCTTGCGGGAGTTTTTTTCTATTTATGAGAAAATTATAAAACCTTTAGTTTTAAATTGCGAAGCATTTTTCAGTTCACAGCGCACAGTTCACAGTTCG
>NZ_ASRV01000222.1 GCF_000401215.1 Clostridium sartagoforme AAU1
TTTTACAACTGTGCATTGTACCTTGTGAACTGTGAACTGAAAAATGCTTCGCATTTTTTACAAATGTGAAGATTAATAAAATTTGAATTAATGGCTAAACTTATAGAGATTTATTACGATAAATAAATATATAGAATGATAGAAGTATTTTAAAATGAGATTATTAGGAGGCAATTATGAACATTAAGGGTGTAGGTTACACAAATGGAATAAACTATTATAATAAGGTAACTTCTAATAAAATAGAAAAATTAGAAAAAAAACAAGTTTATGACAGAATTGAATTATCAGATGAAGCTAAAATATTAAATGATTATTCAATTAATGAAAGTAATTATGATAATAGTAAAAAAATCGTAGAGATTAAAAATAGTATTCAAAATGGAACGTATGGATACGATGCAAAACTTATTGCTAAGGGAATGCTAGATACCATGAAGGGAAAAGAATAATATGATAAATAGTTTAATAGCAGTGATTAAAGAAGAGGAAAAAGAGCTAAATGAATTATTAATATTATTGGATAAACAATATAAATTAATTATAAATAAAGATGTATTTGGAATGGAATCAGTAGTTGAAGAAATAAAATTAAAAAATAAAGCTGTTGCAGAAAGTGAAGTTAATAGAAGGAAAGTATTGGGAAAAGAATCTATTAAAGATATTGTACTATCTTCAAAGAATGAAGAGTTAGAAAATTCATATAGAAGAATACAAAAATTGTTAAACCAAATGATACTTCAAAAAGATACTAATGATTTACTAATTAAACAACAGTTAAGTTTTACAAATAAGCTTTTAAATCTTATAAATCCTAAAAGAGATATACCGATTTATAACTCTTACGGAAATATAAGAAGATAATATGGGGAGGTAAAAGATGTCAGGGTTATTTTCAACATTCAATGTAGCTAAAAGAGGGATGAATGTACAACAAAAAAGCATAGATGTAACTTCTCATAATATTGCTAACTCTAATACTGTTGGATATTCAAGACAAAGAGCGAAAATAGAAACAACGAGACCTTATGGAGGGACTTCTATGGGTTCATCTGTTCAAGCAGGACAACTTGGAACAGGAGCACAAGTTCAAGCCATAGAGAGAGTTAGAGACAGTTTCTTGGATTACCAAGTAAGAAATGAAAATGCAGTTTTAGGAAAATATGATATGAGAAGCAATTTCCTTTATCAAGTGGAAAGTGTTTTTAATGAACCATCCGATACTGGAATTTCTACTTTAATGGGAAAGTTTTTTGATTCATTTCAAGAGTTATCAAAGCAACCCAATAGTTCAAACGCAAGAACTGTAGTAGCTCAACAAACAGCAGCTTTAGCAGATGCATTAAATGCAACTTATACAAAACTTGAGAATTTACAGACTAATGCTCAAGATATGATAAAGAGTTCTGTTACTGAGGTAAATAGTGTTTTAGAACAATTAGATAGAGTTAATCAAGAAATAATAAACGTAACTGTTGCAGGAAATACTCCAAATGATTTAATGGATAAAAGAGATACTTTATTAGATGAATTAAGTTATAAATTTGGTATCCAAGTGGATAAAAAAGAATTTAATGGAATAGATGTAAAACCTGTAGCAGATGGGAAAATAACAACTCCTAATTTAGTAAACTCTAGTCCAAATGTAGATGTTAGTAGATTTTCTTATGTAAGCAATGTTGAATTAGATTCAAGTGATTTATCAGGAAATACTTATATAGTTACATATTATAAAAACGGTAATATGAATAGTGAATCTAATAAACAAACTTTAAAAATAGCAAATTTAACGCCTGAGCAAGCAAAAGAAATTAAAGATAATAGAATTTTGTGGGCTGATAAAAATGGACAAGCAGCCAAAGGAGATGGCTATCCAATAAGAGATGGAGAAACAATAAGCTCTTCACAACTTATGATGTTTAAGCCTGAAACAGGCAGTATTAATGGACTTGTATCAGTACAAAAGGATATAGAAGATTATATGAATCAACTAAATAAATTAGCTAAATCAATAGCATTTTCTGTAAATGCTGTTCATAGTGGAATAGAAGATCCATTAAACAACACAGCTGGACCCGAGAAAGATTTTCTACCGTTTTTTGTAAACAACGATATAGCACGCTATAGGGCTAATGGGTTTTTACAAAATATAGATGAAACACTATTATCAGAGCAAAATATAACAGCCAAGAATATATCTGTAAATAAAGAAATTCTAGAAGATGTAATGAAAATAAAAACTAGGACTCATGATGATTTATTTGCATATACCAATGAAAATAATGTTGATGGAGAAAGTGATGGAGCTAGAGCATTGGCAATAGCACAGCTTAGAGATTCATTAATAAGAATTCAAGATATAGATGAAAAAGTAATTTCAAGAAAAGATATGTTCGATAAAAATAAAGGTGGAAGTACTCTTTCAAGCAATGGATTAAAGTTACAAAACAGTTCATCAGGAATGACTTTAACTTCATATTTTAAAGATACAATAGACAGATTAGGAGTACAAGCTCAAGAAGCACAAAGAATGGTTACAAATCAAGAAGATTTATTATATAGTATAGAAGAAACAAGAGCATCGGTATCAGGTGTATCATTAGATGAAGAGATGGCAAATTTGGTACAATTCCAACATGCTTATAGTGCAAATGCAAAAATAATAGCAACAGTAGATGAACTTTTAGATGTTATAGTAAATGGATTGAGGAGATAGGAGGGGAAGTAAATGAGAGTTACAAATCAGATGATGAGTAAAAGTTTTTTGAAAGATCTTAATAGAAATCAAAGCTATATGAAGAGAATAAATGATCAGCTTACTTCTGGAAAGGAAATTAGAAGGCCTTCAGATAATCCTTTTAAAGTTGCAAGAAGTATGCAGTTAAATTCAGATATAAAGGCTAATACTCAATATAATGAAAATATAAAGGATACAATAAATTGGTTAGATACTACAGATACAGCCCTAGAACAGTTAGGAAATAGCCTTGGAAGATTTAGAGAATTAATGGTTTCGGCTGGAAATGCAGCTTATGGAAGTGATGAAAAAAGAGCAATAAAAGATGAAATGAATGAAAAAGTGAATGAAATAGCTCAAATATTAAATACTAACTTTGATGGTAAATATATTTTCGGAGGAAGTAAAGGAAGCACAAAACCGATTGGAACTGATAAAAGTATAATTACAGGTAACAACTCACTTCATCTTAGTGGGAATAATGGAGAAGTTTTAAATGTTGATAATTTAGATGAAGACGTACAAAATCAGATAAATATGATTGATAAAAAGCTTGCTGTTGAAGTTTCACAAGGTGTAACTATGGATTATAATGTTTCAGCTACGGATTTACTATTATTTAAAGATAAAAATGGAGTTAGCATTAATGTTATGGATTTATTAAAGGATATAACAAATAATGTGGCTTCAGCCAATCCAATAGATAGTGCAAAAATAACAAATGAAAATTTAAAAACTATAGATGAAACAGTATCAAATCTTTTAAGAATAAGAGCAGAAGTTGGTGCAAAGCAAAATAGAATGGAATCTGCAGGAAGTCAAAATGAAGATCAAAATTTTAACTTAACAGATATATTATCACAAACAGAAGATATAGACCTTGCCAAGAAAAATATAGAAGCAGCAGTAGCACAAAATGTATATATGGCTTCTCTTCAAGTAAGTGCAAAAATTATTCAACCTTCGCTTTTAGATTTCCTAAGATAGGAGAAGATGTAACATGGAATTAATATCACCAATACATGGGAAAATAACATACGAAAAAAATGAAATAATACATTTTGAAAAAGGACTACCAGGTTTTAATGGATTGAAAAAGTATGTAATAAAACAAGTTGAAGAAGAAAGTCCTTTCAGTATATTACAATCAATAGAAGATAAAGAAATAGGATTTATAATTATATCTCCATTTTTTATAAAAGATAATTATGAGGTAAAATTAAGTGATGAAATAATAAAGAACTTAAATCTAGAGGGACCAGATGAAGCACTTTTATATTCAATAGTTACATTAAACTCAAAAATAGAGGATATAACAGCAAATTTAAAGGCCCCTATAGTGATAAATATAAAAAATAAAAAAGGGGAACAATATATTTTAGATAAAGAAACGTACGGAATAAAAGAAAGAGTTTTTCCTAGGGAATAGTTAAAGGTGACAAGTAATAGATTATGATATAGATTATGAGGCATTTTTAGTTCACAGTGCACAATTCATAGTTCACAGTTGAGGATGAAGCTATTGAGTGGTTTCTGAAATTTAAATTTTTTATAAGGTCTAAATAGCTTGTAAAACAATTTTTTCGATTGAGCCATGCTGAATTATTTACATAACTGTGCACCGTACCTTGTAAACTGTGAGCTAAATAAACTGTAAACTGAAGAAAGGTGTGTTGAGTTTGTTAGTTATAACAAGAAAAAAAGGAGAGTCTATTTTAATAGGTGATGATATAGAAATATCTATTTCAAAAATAGAAGATGGTAGTGTTAAGCTAGCAATAAAAGCACCTAAAGAAATGACTATCTTAAGAAAAGAGCTTTACGAAGAAGTTCAAAATGAAAATAAAGAAGCAACAAAAATTAATATGGAACTTTTAAATATATTAGGGAAAAAGAAATAGGGAAAATGAAAAAATGAGGGGGTGTTTATATGGAAATAAAGGTTACAAGTCAAGGAGGACAAGTTAACCTAAATACAGTGCAAAATAAAGAAGTTAACAAGCTTTCTGGAAACAAGGATGTAGTTGAAGCTATAACAAATAAAAATAAAGGATATAGGGAAGAAGATTTAGCGAAAGCAGTAGATAAATTAAATAAATTTCTAAAAGATGAACATACATATGCAGAGTATTCTATCCATGAGAAGCTTGGAGATGTAATGGTAAAAATAATAAATCAAGATACAAAAGAAGTTATAATGGAATGTCCGCCAAAAAAAATATTGGATTTAGTAGCAAGAATGATGGAACTAGTAGGTGTTGCAATAGACAAAAAAGCTTAATAGGAGGAAATGACTATGAATTTCTTACTAAATAAAATTGATAATGATATTAGGAAAAAAGTTTATGAAAAAACTAAAGATGGTAAGATTCATAGAAAATCTGATATAAAGATTAATAAAGATAGTGAAAAGCAAAAGAGGAAATTCTTTAATGAATATGTTGAAGAGGAAAAACAACATGTGAAGAAAAAGCAAAAGAAAATTACTATTAATGCAACAAAAACAGAGAATTCTAATATAAGCTTATATGGAGAAAAAGAAGAAAACTTAAATGCAATGGGTTATGGCACATTTTTAGATGTTAAAAAGTAGGAGGAAATAAAGAATGTATGGTAATAATGCATTAAATGTATATAAAAATAATAGCGTAAACTACGCATCAAAAGAACAATTACTATTAATGTTGTTAGATGGAGCTGTAAAATTTGCTAAAATAGCTAAACAAGCTTTAGAAGATAAGAATGTAATTGAAAGTCATAAAAACTTAGTTAAAGTTCAAGATATATTTACAGAACTTATGATAAGTTTAGATCAAAATGCAGGAGATTGGGCAAAACAAATATATGCAGTTTATGATTTTATAAAAACAAGATTATTCGAAATAAACTTAAAAAAAGATTCGGATATGATGGACGAGCTTATGCCAGTAATAGAAAGTGTAAGAGATACATGGTATGAAGCGTATGAAATATCTAGAAGATCTAGATAATTTAAAATCGGGGGTGTTTAAATGAGAATAACAGGACTTGCAACGGGACTGGATATGGATAAATTAGTTACAGATTCCATGAAGCCTTATAGAATAAAAATAGATAAAAAGGGACAACAAAAAGATATAATTGAAATAAAACAAAAACTTTACAGAGAAATAATTAAAGATTCTAGAGAACTTTATAATAAATATTTTGATATAACAAAAAGTGATAGTTTGTTATTAAGTAAAAATTGGTCAACTACTAAGTTTACTTCTTCAAATGAAGATGTAGTAACAGTTACTGGTGGAGGAGAGGCAAAGCCTGATAATTACACTATTACAGGAAATATAGCAAAGGCATCAAAAATATCTATTGCATCTAGTGAAATATTGGATGATAAAATCACTATTAATGGAAAAGAGTTTACTTTAAGTGGTGATACTCAAAAAGAAAAAGCAAGTAATTTAACAAATGATTTAAAGAAGGCTGGAATTAATGTAAAGGTAAGTTATACAGATTTTGCAGGTAATGGAACTACTAATGCTAGTGGGTTTATATTAGAATCTACGATTTTGGGAAAAGATAGTAATTTTGTTATTGGGGCAGGGGCCACCATTAGCACTATTACTGCTACCTCACCACAAGATTATGAAGCTGCTACTGCAGCAACTATTACTGGTTTTAATACTGACAATTTTAATGTGAATACTGATAATATTATTAACATTACAGTTAATAATGAAGTTAAATCTATAACCATAAAAGGATCTGATATTAAAAATGAAGAAGGTTCTATTGATAAAGATAAGTTGAAAAATGTCTTGAATAATACTTTAAAGGAGTATAATTTAGAAGCTACTATAGATGAAGCTGGTGGAATAACTTTTAAAAGTACAAAGCTTGGAAATATAGATGATCCAAAGTTAACTATAAATGGAGGTTCAAAGGGTACTTTTACTCCTGGAGAAGATGAAGTGAAAGCTTCAAAAACATTCAGTTTAACAGGAGATGAAAAAATCACCATTAATGGGGTTTTAGTAGATTTATCTTTAAAAAACGGAGAGGCTTCAACACTAGAAGATGATATGACTACAGTTTATTATTTAAATAAGGTTTTAAAAGAACAAAATTTAAATATAATAGTAAAAGAAAATAAAACTGGGGAATTTACTTTCACTTCTAATAATACTGGAGAAAATGCGAAAATAGAATTAGGATTATTGGGTGGAAGTTATAGTGTATCACAAGGTGGAATTGATTCTAATATTATATTTACTAATAGTAAAGGTGGAGTTTACACACATACTGGTACATCAAATAACGTAACTTTAGATGGAGTAAACTTTAAGTTTACTGGTGATATTCCTAAAAACACTACAATAAATATTAATGGAAAAGTAGATGTAACTGAAACAAAAGATAAATTAGTTAAATTTATTAATGATTACAATACTTTAATTGAAAAGCTAAATAAATTAACTACTGACAAGAGAAATAGAAATTTCGTACCTTTAACAGCAGAGCAAAAAAAAGAAATGTCAGAGGATGAAATAAAGCTTTGGAATGAAAGAGTAGAAAAAGGCCAACTTAGTAGAGATACTGATTTAACTAGAATATCAAATAGTTTAAAGAATTCTATGAGAACATTAGTAGATGGATCCGGTCTTAATTTAGAGAAAATAGGAATAAAACCTGTTGCAGATTATCAAGGAACTAAAAATGGTACTTTTACTATAGATGAAAATGCATTAACAAAAGCTTTAGAAGAAAATTCAGAAGATGTGATGAATTTATTTATAAAATCAAAACCTACAGATGAAAATCTTTCGGACTCTCAAAAATACTCTAAAACAGGTTTGGTACAAAGAATAAAAGATATTTTATATAAGGAAACTATGACATCAAATTCTAATTTCTTAAAGAAAGTAGGATATGAAGGTACAGTTACAGCATATGATAATACTTTAACTAAATCAATACGAGAATATGAGAGAAAAATGGCTGATATGGAAACAGACTTTGCAAGACGAGAACAAGCTTTATATTCAAAATATTCTATTCTAGAATCTACAATGAATAAATACAATTCTCAGCAAAGCTATCTAATGCAACAATTAGGAATGAGCTAGATGATGATAGAAAATATATTAGAAGAATATAAAAAATAACGGAATATATAATACAAAATATAGATAACAATTATGAGAATTTAGATAAACTTATGGATAAACGGCAACAATTAATTGATGAATTATTCAAAGAGAGTAACATAGATGTTGAGGCAATAAAGCAAATATATATATTAAATGGAATATTAGAACTTGATAAAAAGTTAGAATGTACAATAAAGGAAAAACAAGAAATAGTAAAAGAAGAAATAAAAAAAATTCATAAAATAAAAAATGCAAATAACGCTTATGAAAAGAATAGAAAAATAAATAACTTTTTTAGTATAAAATATAAAAAAATTATAAAAACTATAAAGTTAAATAAAACTGTCCGATATATATAATATAAAGCTTAAGCAATATAACTCTATATAGAGAATTTTTCCTACCAAATGGTAGGGGTTCTAAATATATATAAAGACAAGGATGTCAATTTAAAATCAAGGAGGAATAAAAATGATAATTAATCACAATATGAATGCAATGAATGCACACAGAAATTCAGCAATGAATACTGCATCAGCAGGAAAATCAATGGAAAAGCTTTCTTCAGGTTTAAGAATTAACAGGGCTGGTGATGATGCAGCAGGGTTATCAATATCTGAAAAGATGAGAAGCCAAATCAGAGGACTTGATCAAGCAGCAAGAAATGCACAAGATGGTATATCAAGAATACAAACAGCAGAAGGTGCATTAAATGAAGTAAGTGATATGTTAGTTAGAATGAAGGAACTTGCTGTCCAAAAAGCAAATACTGGTACTTATAGTTCAACAGATATAGCAAATGTTGATGAAGAAATGACTGCTTTAAAAGCCGAAATAAAAAATATTACTGAAAACACTAAGTTTAATGGTGCTACAGCAATGAAAGCTGCGAAGATTGTAATAGATGATGCAGGAAATTCACTAACTATTGCTGCAGCAGATACTCAACTAACAAAGGCTCTTGCATTAACATCGGGTAGTGCTGCGACTACAGTTGATAAGGCGATAGATGATATTAATACACAAAGAGCAAAATATGGTGCATTACAAAATAGGCTAGAACATATAGTTAACAATTTAGGAACTACAACAGAAAATCTACAAGCATCAGAATCTCGTATTAGAGACGTAGATATGGCAAAGGAAATGATGAATTTCTCAAAGAATAACATCCTATCACAAGCTGCCCAAGCAATGCTTGCTCAAGCTAACCAACAACCACAGGG
>NZ_ASRV01000223.1 GCF_000401215.1 Clostridium sartagoforme AAU1
AGTTCTTCAATTATTAAGATAAGCAATGAAGCAATTTTGGTACTTTTCTAAAATTGTGTGAATTTGTTAAGCAGATAACTAAAATCTTTAGTTTTATGCTATTTGCTTACTTTGTGAGTACTCAGCGACTAAATAGGAGTCGAGTTTCATTTAATTAATAAACTTATAAAGTAAAAATAAAAAAGACATGGATGTCAAAAAGAAAAATCAAGGAGGAAATAAAAATGATAATTAATCACAATATGAATGCAATGAATGCACACAGAAATTCAGCAATGAATACTGCATCAGCAGGAAAATCAATGGAAAAGCTTTCTTCAGGTTTAAGAATTAACAGGGCTGGTGATGATGCAGCAGGGTTATCAATATCTGAAAAGATGAGAAGCCAAATCAGAGGACTTGATCAAGCGGCAAGAAATGCACAAGATGGTATATCAAGAATACAAACAGCAGAAGGTGCATTAAATGAAGTAAGTGATATGCTAGTTAGAATGAAGGAACTTGCTG
>NZ_ASRV01000224.1 GCF_000401215.1 Clostridium sartagoforme AAU1
TACAAAAATCTAATACTGGTACTTATAGTACAGCAGATAGGGCTAATGTTGCAGAAGAGATGACAGCTTTGGCAGCAGAAATAACTAATATTACTTCTAATACTAAGTTTAATGGTGCTTCAGCAATGGCAGCGGCAACAATAATAATTGATGATACGGGAAATAGCCTAGTTATTGGTGCAGCATCATTAAATTTAGCTACTGGTGCAAATTCAGTAAGTACTGCAGTGGCTATCGATTCAGCAATAGATCAAGTTAATACAGAAAGAGCAAAATATGGTGCATTACAAAATAGATTAGAACACATAGTTAACAACTTAGGAACTACAACAGAAAATCTACAAGCGTCAGAATCAAGAATTAGAGACGTAGATATGGCAAAAGAAATGATGAATTTCTCAAAGAATAATATTTTATCACAAGCTGCCCAAGCAATGCTTGCTCAAGCTAATCAACAACCACAGGGAGTTCTTCAATTATTAAGATAAGCAGTGAAGCAATTTTAGTACTTTTCTAAAATTGTGTGAATTGTTGTCAGTGACTGAATGGGAGTTGAGTTTTCTTTAATCAATAATCAAATTAATTAAAATAAAATAGGATGGAAAGTTTCTATCCTATTTTATTTTATTATTTTCATAGAGAATTTACTGAATTTTGTATAAAAATAATAAGAAATACACAGGAGGAAATAATATATGTTACTAAGTATTGGAATGATGGTTAAAAATGAATCAAAGTATCTTAGAAAATGTTTAGAGAGTTTACAATCAATTAGAGATGTAATAGATTCAGAATTAATTATTGTAGATACAGGTTCTACGGATAATACTGTTGAAATTGCAAAAGAATTTACAGATAAGGTATATTATCATAAATGGGAAAATGATTTTTCAAAAATGCGAAATACTACTATTAGTTATTCTAATGGGGAATGGTTTATGTATATTGATGGGGATGAGATTATAAATGACCCAAATGGAATAATAGAATTCTTTAAATTTAATAAGCATAAAGAATATAATACAGCATGTGTGTCAATAAAAAGTTTTACCTCTACAGAAAATGAAAAAAACTTTTCTGTACTTTTAGCACCAAGACTTTTTAAGAACTATGATAGTTTTTGTTTCAAGGGAGCAATTCATAATCAACCGAAACTTAAAAAACCTATTATTATGTTGAATTCAGAATGGATACATTATGGTTATATTAATGATGATAAGGAGTTAATGGAAAGGAAATTTAAGAGAACAGCAACTATATTAAAAGGTGAATTAAAAAAAGATCCAGAAAACATCTATTATTTATTTCAGTTGTCTGTTTCCTATGCAATGCATGGAGACATTGAAGAATCTTTAGAACCCATATGTAAGGCATATAATTTAATAAAAGTAAACAAATTACATATAAATGACTATTTATATGTATATGGGCAATTAGCTAAAACTTACTTGAGAAATAACAAATATAAAGAAGTTGAAGAAATTTGTAATGAAATAATTAAAGAAGATAATATTTATATAGATTTATATTTTTATTTGGCAAGAGCTCAATATATGATGAATAAAAATGAACAGTCAATTAAAAATTATAGTACATACTTAGATAAGGTTAGCAATTATAGCATATCTCAGACAAGTAAGAATATTACAATAGTTAACGATACCCTTGGAAAATATGAAAATGCTTATCTTGATTTAAGTGTACTTTATGATAGAATAGGAGAATTTGAAACTTCCTTAGAATATTTAAAGAAAATAGATTCAGATAGCATTTTACAGGCTGCTTTAAACAGAATAATTATATTGCATGGAAAATTAAATGTGTTTGAGGAATTAAAGCGTTATTATGATTATGAGTTAGTGAAAAAGCATTCAGGATTAGAAGAAAACTTTTTAAGTGCTTTAGAAAAATATATTGTAAGTGTTACTCCCCAAACAAGGAAAAGAGTATATCAAGCTTTCTCTGATGGAGATACAAAGTATTCTTTGTTAAATAAACTAAGAATTGAATTAGAGCATGATTATGAAGGCTTAGAAGATAAAGTAAAGATATTTAATTTCAATAATTTACCAAGCTATTATGGCGATTTATTATATTTTTCTTTATGTAAAAAAATATCTTTAGAAGATTTATTGGATAAAACAAATGATTTTAAAATAAAAGAGTATTTTAATCTTTTAATGAATAAGTACGATGATTTAGGATTAAAGATATATGCATATATAAAGGAGTTTGGAAACAAAGACTTAAATATTAGTTCAGCTAGAATAAGTAAGGTATTAGCTATATATCTTTTTAAATCAAATTGTATTAGTGATAGTCAATATAAGGAGATATTTGAAAGTTACTTAAAAAGTGGATATTATTATCTGGAACAAGTCTATAATGAGAATGTTATAGAAAATGAGTTAGTCAATATTATTAAAGAAGAGGAAGACTTGTTCTTAATGTACATGTATTTAGCAGAGAAATATAAGCAGGATAAGTCTAAATATTTAAGAAATATTAGAATGGCTTTAAGCTCTTGTAAGTATATGAAAAAGGGAGTTGAGATGTTAGGGAAGGAAGTATCTCAAGATTTAGTTCAAAATTCTGATGAAATGAATGAGTATAAGAAAAAAGTAAAAAAGGTTTTAACTGAATTAATAAATGATAACAATTTAATAAATGCTAAGAAAATTATTGAAGAGTATGAGAATATAATAAAAGAAGATCTAGATATTTGTTCCATGAAAGCAGTTATTGCAATTGTGGAGAATAGGTTAGAAGATGGGGAATCAATACTGAAAAATGGATTGGAAATAGATAAGAATAATTTTGATTTAAATTACAATTTAGGGTATGTCTATGAGCAATTAGAGAAGTTTAATCTAGCAATAGACTACTATAGTAAAGCTGAAAAATATTGTACTAATACTAATATGAAAAATGAAATAAGTGATAGTATTAACAGAATCAAAGATCATCATGATAATCTTATAGTAGAAAACAGAAAGAAAATAGTATTTTTCTCTAAAGGTGATGATAAGTTTATATGGGATATAATAAATGAATTATCTAAAGAATATGAAACTAAAAAAGTAACCGTAAGGAATTTTAAAGAGATTGATGAATGGATGGAATGGGCTGATATATGTTGGTTTGAGTGGTGCGATGAACTTGTAGCTTATGGTAGTAAACATAAGTTAGCAAAAGAAAAGAAAATTATTTGTAGGCTTCATAGTTATGAGGCATTTACTGACTATCCTAAAAATGTAAATTGGAATGATGTAAATAAAATTATATTTGTTGCGGAACATATTAGAGATTTTGTAGTGGAAAAGTTTAAAGTGGATAAGAATAAAACTACCGTTATAGCAAATGGAGTAGATATAGATAAATATACTTTTAAGGTAAGAAATATTGGCTTTAATATTGCTTATGTTGGATACATAAATTACAAAAAAGGACCTATGTTATTATTGCATACCTTTAAAGCTATTTATGATAGGGATAACAGATATAAATTATATATTGCGGGACAGTTTCAGGATGATAGAGATGTGTTATATTTTAAGCAGATGACAAAAGAATTTGGAATCGAGAGAAATGTATTTTTTGAAGGATGGCAAAGTGATTTAAATATATGGTTAGAAGACAAAAACTATATTTTATGCACAAGTATACTTGAATCTCAAAATATGAGTGTTATGCAAGCAATGGCAAAGGGAATAAAACCTATTATTCATAATTTTGTAGGAGCTAGAAGTATATATAAGCATGAATATATTTGGAGTACAATAAATGAATCTACTGATATGATTATAGAAAAAGAATATGATTCAATAAAATATAGAGATTTTATTGAAGATAAATACTCCATAAATAAGCAGATTATTCGAATAAAGAATATGATGGAAAAGCTAAAAAATTAACTCTATATTCTTGAATAATGGTAACTTTAGAAGAATTAATCTAATTATTCTAAAAGGGGAGGTGATTATGTATTGATTCATATTGATTCGGCAGATATTACGAGGATATTTAAGACAAGTAGTGGTAATAAAATGAATTTACCTTTATTTTCTATAGGAAAAGGCAGTTATATTAATTCTATGGAAATAAGTAAGGGGCCTGAAGATGAAGTGATTAGCAAACTCAGTCGTTTCTCTCCTTCGTAAGCAACCCAGGGTAGAAGAAGTTTCCAAATATAAGTTGTATAAGATTAAAAATTTTACTTTTTATTAAGAATTTAAACCAGTTATATTAAAAAATAAAGAAAAGTATAATAAAATGAGTTTTTTAACTTTTTATTATACTTTTTAGATATAGTAAAGTTGATTATATTTAATTTTTCAATATAAAATTTCTAATATCATTTTTATCTAAAACTCCACTTGCAACTCCGAGTCCTAGGTTAATTAAATCTTGTTGCGAAGGTTTAACAGCTATATTATTTTTATAACAAAGAGTTAACAAAACTATACAACCTACACGTTTATTTCCATCATTGAACCCATGATTTTTTATAAATGAGTAGGAAATCATAGAAATTTTATCTTCAAGAGTTGGATATAAATCTTCACCATCGAAAGTTGCAACTCCACAGTTTAATGAGCTTTCAATTAATGAAATATTCTTTATTCCGTGGGTACCCCCATGTCTTCTTATTGTTAATTTATTTATATAAATTATATCTTCAATAGTTAAGTTTTTCATTATTTAGCAAGCTCCTTTAATGCTTCATCATATTCAGAGACTAATGAATCAATTAAAGATTTAGTTTCTTTTAATTCCTTAGATTTTAAATATTCTGCAAAATCAATAATTTCGTGCAATTTTTCATCAGAAATATTTTCAATAACTTCTAATAATTTTTGGGCTAAAGTCATACTAACACCTCCAGTTATATTATACTTTTATTATATCCTAAAATGTGATAGTTTCAAACAATAGTGCACAGGAACCCAGGGTAGAATAAATTTCCATATATAAGAAATAAGAGATTAAAAATTAAGCTTCTTGTTAAGAATTAGTAAAAGGAATTATCAAGAGGTGAAGTTAATGACACGAAAAAGAGAATGGTATAAAGGGGCAACATACCACGTTACAGTAAGAGGAAATAGACGAAATGATATATTTAGAGATAAAGAGGATTTTGAATATTATCTAAATATAATAGAAGAAGCGTTACTTTATTATATAAATTATAACTATAAAGTTATTTGCTACTGTCTAATGGATAATCATGTACATTTAATGATAAAAACAGACATAGAAGTACTAGGAAAATTAATGGGAAGAATAAGTGCAGCATATACAAGATATTTTAATAAAAAGTATAATTATATAGGACATTTATTTCAAGATAGATATTATTCGGAGTTAATTGAAAATGATATACAAATGTTAGAAACAAGTAGATATATACATTTAAATCCTGTAAGAGCTAAAATGGTTAAAAATCCAGCAGAGTATATATGGTCTAGTTATAATATGTTTATAGGAAATAAGAAAGAAAAAATTATTGATTCTAGCTTTATATTAAATTATTTTAAATATAAGGATAGAGCGGAACTTTACATAAAATTTGTAGAAAGTGAGTTTGAAGAATTTAAAAAATTACAGGAAGATGAATTGGATTAGTAAGTGAATTCAGCAAAACTGTCCTCCTAAACAACCCATGGTAGAATAAATTTCCAAATGGAAAACAAGTACGAGTATCATCAATAAAAGAATAATTAAATAAATTTAAATTATAAAAAACAGATGACTAAAATCATCTGTTTTCCTGGTTTAAAAGGTTAAAGAATTAGGATATAATAAAGGTAAGTATTTGAATAGAAGCTTATTAGATCTAAGAGAAATAAGTACATAGTAAAGGAAGTGATTTAATGTCTACTAATGCAGCAAAAAATAAAATCTATACTTATGATGATTATTTAAAATTTACAGAGGATGAAGTGGTTGAAATTATAGATGGGAGAATTTTTGCAATGTCACCAGCACCTAGTAGAATACATCAAGAAATAATAATGGAAATTTCGTCAGAAATAAGGAATTATATAAAAGTTAATAATGGAAACTGTAAGGTATATCCTGCTCCTTTTGATGTAGTTCTTAAAAAGGATGATGAAGATATAAAAAAATCAAAAAATATCGTTCAACCTGATATATCTGTTATTTGTGATAAAAGTAAATTAACTGATAAAGGCTGTACTGGATCCCCAGATATGATTGTTGAGGTTGTTTCTCCTTTTAATCCTAGTAATGATTATATTAAAAAGTTAAGTTTATATGAAGAATATAAGGTTAAAGAGTATTGGATTGTTAATTCTATGCAAAAGAGTATATTAGTATATAGTTTAGATAGCGATGTTTATGGAGCACCTTCATTTTATACATTTAATGATGAAATAAAAGTAGGTATATTTGAAAATCTAAAAATTGATTTTAAATCCCTAGATATTTCATAGTAAGAGAGTCATTTAGAATCCTT